>DRQE01000068.1 GCA_011371515.1 Deltaproteobacteria bacterium | reverse complement strand
CCCTGAATAGCCTGTCAGCCTCTTTGAGCTCTTCTGGGGTGTGTGTGGAAAACCCTATGACTGCCCTGCGGCCGAGAAGCCTTCGCGTCTCTTCAGGGGGGATGTCTTCTGTGCCAAGGTGTACACCATCGGCTCTGCTTAAAAGGGCAACATCAACCCTGTCGTTTACGATGAATATAATGCCTGCCCTTTCTGTTATGTTTCTCAAGGTGGTGGCAAGGCGAAAGAATTCTGCGGTACTTGTGGATTTAGCCCGCAGTTGAAGTATGCCAGCACCAGCCCTTACAATGCTTTCTGCAACAGAGGGTACACGGGCTGGCTCTACCACCGAGGTATCCACTATAGGATAAAACCCTTTCATGCGTGCTTTTATATCCATAACATTATGTTATAATATTTCAAAGAATAAGGAAAGGCGTTTTATCCGATGGAAGACCTCGTCGAAATACTTTCCCGACTTTACAGTTTCAAGAAAGATACCCCTACCATATGGCAGGAGGCACTTGTAAAACATAAGGTGAAGGAAGAGGAGTGGGAAGGGGTTAAGTTCTTCAGACTCGATAAACCCGTCCATTCACTTGAGCGAGGAACCATACTGAGTGACGACGGTATCATAAGGGGATACCCCCGTATAAGAAGGATATTAAACCTTTCCAATGGTATAAAAAGGAACCTTTCGGGTACATTCTATGTTGAAGAGAAGGTGGACGGCTACAATGTAAGGGTTGCAAGGCTTGAGGGCAGGGTTGTTGCCTTAAGCCGTGGTGGTTATGTGTGTCCCTTTACAACTGACAGACTCCCAGACCTTATAGATTACGAACCCTTCTTCGACGAAAACCCTGAGCTCGTTCTCTGCTGTGAGGTTGCAGGGCCTGAAAGCCCCTACAACACAGAAAGCCCGCCCTATATAAAAGAGGATGTAAAACTCTTTGTGTTCGACATAATGAGAAAGGGTGGACAGGTGCTCTCCCCGAAGGAGCGCTATAGACTTGCCGAAAAGTATAGCCTTCCTGTGGTGAAAAGTTACGGCAGCTTCACACCAGAGGATACAGAAAAGGTCCTTGAGATAGCAGGAGAGATGGACAGAGAGGGGCTTGAAGGTATGGTGCTCAAGCCTGAACAGGGTGGAAGGTATCTTAAGTACACGGTGCCATCTTCACACATAAACGACATTCGTGCAACAGCCATACTGGTAAAGGACATACCCTGCGGGTTCTATCTTAAAAGAATACTAATGCTGGGCTTTGCCCTGAAGGAGCTCAAAGTTGAAGATTCTACAAGAAGGGCACACCTTCTTGGAGAGGTATTTACCAGTGCCATAAAGGAAGCCCAAGAGATAGTGCTCTCTGGCAAAGAGATTACAGAGCGTTTCACAGTGAGATTCAGAAAAAAGGAGAATATGGAACGCTTCTTTTCTCTTTTTAGAAAAGCCCCTGTGGATGTGAAGATACTGTCAGAGGAGCTGAAAGATGGCTACATAAGGGTTACATTCGACAGGATATACCGCAGGAGCACCGCCTTTACAAGGTCAAGCCTTGGGGGGGCTACCTTTGTCGATTAAAGAGTCGAGCACTTCCCTGAACCTTACAGACTCTATCCACCGTATGCCAAGTTTTTCTGCCCAGTTCACGATACCCTTATCAGCGGTAACCACAACCCCGTTCAGCTCAAGGGCAAGAAGTATGAGTTCCACATCTTCCTTGCTATCTATTATGCCTTCTCTCAGTGCCTCACGGTATTTCCTTCTGAGTTTGGTTATATCCTCTGGGTGGGGGTCTCTTTTTACCTTCTCCACGATCTCTTCGGCAACACGCAGCCCCTTGTCCACCCGTTTTCTCACATCGTCTATAAGCTCGTAGAGAAGGAATGCCGGCACCGCAAGCTCATGCTTTCTGGGTGCCTTTCTGTTTACCACTATCTGAAACCTTGCCGGTATGTCCGAAGGATTTATAAAGTGGGTGAGCTCTTTGTATATCGATGGGGGCATGAAGAACTCTGCACCTTCTATCTTCTCCGCAAGAAGAAGAAAGGTGTTGAGGCTTTCTGCAGGCGTTGAGCCAAAGTATGTGTAGACCTCGGGGTTTGTGAATATGCTGGTGTCCAGTATGAATCTCAGGGGGAACTCTCTCTTCTCCTCTGTGGATTGTTTTTTCCTCATAGGATTTCCTTAAGATTTATAACACAGGTGGTCTCGTTGCCGAATACATCAACCACCTTTACGGCAATCTGTTCTGTCTTCTTTTTTATCACCCCTGTTGCCATCTTTTCAACAGGTTTTATCTCTTTCCCCCTTTCGTTGCGAAATGACAGCCAGTCGGTTCTGAAGGCTTTTCCATCGTGGTTCCAGTCAATAGCCCAGTAGTCTACGAGAAGGTGAGCCTCCTTTTCTGAAAGCCCTTCTGGAAGTGTGCCCATGTTGCCGTTGAGCCCTATGGAGACCTTAAGGTGTTCTCTGTCGAGTTCCTCTATGGCTGGCGGCAGAAGGAAAGGGGGGTGGTCTTCTGGGGAGGGCTTTTCTTCAAGCCTTTCTACGACAAAGGGTCCAGAGCCTGCGGCAAGAAGCCTTTTTCTCGTAACACTCACCCCCTGAAGGGTCTTTTCACATACTATCCAGCGGCGTCCCAGTCTTTCAGCTGCCACGGCAGTTGTGCCAGAGCCACAGAAGGGGTCCAGCACGAGGTCTCCCGCATCGGTTGAGCACTCTATTATGCGTTCCATAAGTTTAAGCGGCTTCTGTGTGGTATAGCCCGTTCTCTCCTCATAGGGGGTGTGCATGGCATCTGGTATGTCTGTCCACACGTCTCCAAGAAGAGGTCTTTCCACCACGAATCCTTCACGCACCTCAAGAAAGTACTTTATACGCACATTGCCGTTTTTTGTTATGTATACCCTGTCTTCGGCGGCAAGTCTTTTTATGCTCTCCTCTGTGTAGTCACCCCGTGGTGCGGTCTTGAAGACCCTGCCCTTTTCATCCATCCTGTAACCAAGAGAGAGTGCCTCTTTAAGTGGTATGAGCCTTTCTGTATGTATCTTCTTGAGTGAGCCTCTCTTACTCTTTCTGTACACATATATGGTATCGTGGTTTCTTGGGAACTGGGCTGACACATGCTTTGCACCCCTGCCACCGTAGTGCCAGATGATTTCATTGAGAAAGTTAGTATGTCCGAATATTTCGTCCATGAGTACTCTTATGTAGGAGTTGGCACGCCAGTCGCAGTGGACGAATATAATGCCATCTTCTCTTAAGAGCTCTCTTGCCTTGAGAAAACGCTCTTTGAGCATGTCCAGATAAGAGCACATGTCCCCTGTATCTGGATAGGTTTCCTCCTTTATGAAAAGCCCCTTCTTAAGCCTTATCTTTCGGTAATAACGGGCATCCGATAGAAAGGGTGGGTCCATGTAGACGAGCTTTATCTTTCCTGTGTAGCCCTCATCAACAAGAAGCTCCATTGCAGAAAGGTTATCACCCTGAATGATGCGGCCATACCCTTTCCCACCATTGGCGGGGACGATGTATTCTTTCAGAGGTCTTTTATGTGTGGGCACTCTATGGGCAGGCTTATTCCTTTCCCACACAAGCCGTGGATATGGAGCTTTTCTTCTTTTCATGGCAGAAGAACCTTACTCTGAAAGGTCTTTCTTCGTTATATTGAGTTCTTTTATCTTCTTTCTCAGGGTGTTTCTGTTTATACCGAGCAGTTCAGCAGCCCTGAGCTGGTTGAACCGTGTCTTTTTGAGCACGAGTTTTATAAGCGGGCGTTCAAGAAGTGGCAGTATGTCTGCATAGAGGTGCTGTTTTCCTCTGGTGGTCGTCTTTTCTATAAATGGGGCAAGGCGCTTTTCTATGATTGCCTCAAGGGATTCCTTCTTTTCTGTTCTGCCCTTGAGGGCGAGGTCTTCTGGGGTTATGACAAGATTGGACGAAAGAAGCACCGCCCTTCTCAGCACATTTTCAAGCTCTCTTACATTGCCGGGCCAGTTGTAACTCTTCAGTGCTGCCAGAGCCTCTTTTGAGAGTACTTTGCGCTCTGTGCCCATCTCCTCGACGAAGCGCTCGAGAAAGTACTCTGCAAGGGGCTCTATGTCTTCTTTTCTTTCACGCAGGGGTGGTATGTTTATGGTAACCACATTGAGCCTGTAGTATAGGTCCTCACGGAATTTGCCTTCCTCCACCTTCTTTTCGAGGTTCTGGTTTGTTGCAGCTATTATCCTCACATCCACCCGTATGGGCTCTTTACCACCTACACGGTAGAATTCTTTTTCCTGAAGCACCCTTAAAAGTTTTGCCTGTAGCCCTACCTCCATATCTCCTATTTCATCGAGAAAGAGGGTGCCACCGTCTGCAAGCTCGAACTTGCCCTTTCTGGTCTCCGTTGCACCTGTGAAGGCACCTTTCTCGTAGCCGAAGAGCTCGCTTTCCATAAGTTCTCTTGGCACCGCAGCCGAGTTTACTGCCACAAAGGGACCTTCACGCCTCGGGCTGTTAAGGTGTATGAGCTTTGCCACTATCTCTTTACCCGTGCCACTTTCGCCCTGTATCAGTACGGTTACATCCCTCGGGGCAATTCTACCTATGGTTTTGAATATCTTCTCTGCAGCCTTTGACTTTCCAACGAATATGGTCTCGCTTGCCCACTTCTGCTCAAGGGTCTTTTTAAGTGTGGAGAGCTCTTTCTTAAGTTTTGCATTCTCCATTGCCCTCGTAACTATTATCTCAAGCTCATCAAGATCAACGGGCTTCGATATGTAATCGAAGGCTCCGTACCTCATGGCGGATATGGTGTTTTCCATGGTTGCATCGGCGGTCATTATTATGATAGGGGGTAGCCCCTTGGCGCCCTTAAGCTCCTTTAGTATCTGTACCCCAGTTTTACCGGGCATGTTTATGTCTATAAGGGCAAGGTCTACCCTTTCGGTTCCGAGAAGCCTCTGTGCCTCGTGGCCATCGGTTGCACACACACAGTCGAACCGTTTGTCCTTGAAGAACCTCTCGAGCACCCACAGAAGGCTCTTGTCATCGTCTGCTATGAGGACTCTTTTTTTCATAACAATTCTTATCCTGTCGGCAGATATATGTGTGCCTTTGTTCCCACTCTCGGGCGTGATTCTATACGAAGGAAGCCGCCGTGTTCCCTTATTATTTTATACGAAAGGGGCAGACCCAGTCCACTGCCGCCCTTTTTTGTTGTGAAGAATGGGTTGAATATCTTCTCAAGGTCTTCAGCCGCTATGCCACAGCCTGTGTCTGCCACCTCCACCTCAACAAACTTTGCCTCCTTCGAGCCGCGCTCTATCAGGTGAAACTCTGTTACCATACGGGTGGTAACCGTTATGGTGCCTCCTTTCTTTTCCGTTGCCTCCATGGCATTCTTTATTATGTTTATGAAGACCTGTACGAGCTCTTCCTCATCTCCCTTTATGGGAGGAAGGCTTGGGTCGTATTGTTTTACTATGGTAACCGCTTTACCCTCTTTTTCAAGGAGGAATATAACATCATCGAGGAGTTTGTGTATGTTTGTCTTCTTCTTTCTCAGTCTGTGGGGTTTGGCAAAGTCAAGAAGCCCTCTTAGTATGGAGTTTAGCCTGTCGGCTTCTTTTACGATTATTGTGGTATAGGGAAGAAGCTCTTCTTTCTCCTTGAGTTTCTTTGAAAGAAGCTGTGCAGAGCCTCTTATGCCCGCAAGGGGGTTCTTTATCTCGTGCACGAGGGTTGCAACAAATGTGCCCATGTAGGCAAGCCGTTCTTTCCTCTGTGGGTCGTCCTCAAGGGTTTTGAGCCCGCTCATGTCCTTTATAAGCGCTATAACTCCACCGAGTGAGCCATCCTTTTCCACAAGTGCTGTGGTGGATAT
>DRQE01000067.1 GCA_011371515.1 Deltaproteobacteria bacterium | reverse complement strand
TGCCCCTTTCCTTGTAGAGCTCAGGGGCATCGGGATATAGCTCTATGGCTTTGTTCAGGTGGGCTATTGCGTCGGGATAGTCACCCATGAGGGCATAGGTCTTAGCAAGCCCCTTGAGGGCTTCGTAGTTGTCTGGCTCTTCTTCGAGCACCTCTTTGTAAAGCCTTTCTGCCTTACCAAACCTTTGTGCCCATCTCAAGACCGTTGCAAGGGATGTCTTTACACCCTGATTTTCAGGGTCGAGCTTGAGGGTGTCCTCGTAAAGGACGATCGCCTTCTCGTAGTCTCCATTCCATGAGTATAGCTCTGCAAGGCGTGCCCTTGCGCTTATATTCTTGGGCGTAAGCCTTACTATGCGCTGGTAGAGACTTATTGCCTCATTTAGCTCACCCTTTTTTGCATGCAGTTCTGCAAGTGCCCTTATGGCAGGTATGTAATTGGGCCTTGAGGCCAGAGAGCGCTTGAGCTCACTCTCTGCGTCCTCAAGGTTTCCCTGCTCATATAGGGCAACGCCCTTCTCGTAGTAGTCCATGTAGGTGAGCTGGGCTGCTAAAAGTATGGCAACCAGCAGATACATTTAGAACCCTATGCCGGTTCTCCAAGATAGATATAGGAACCCCGTGTTCTCCGTTCTTGCAGGTATGTCTATGTGTTTGAGGCCAACTCCAACATCGGTTGCCCTGTCGAGTTTGTAGAAGCATGATGCCATGTATACATTTGCCTCTTGGTGGGCATAGGAACTGTCAGAAGAGTACTTGTCGAACACATAGTCCAGCCTGCCGCGAAGTCTATCGGTGAAGCGGTAGCCAAGGTTTGCAAGTATGGAGTAGCTGTAGCTGTTGTCCAGATCACGGTTTGGTATGAGCTTGAGTTCTGCACTCCACCTGTCTCTTTCGTACTCCACCACCCCGCCAAGTAGCGATGTGGTCCTGTAGTCCACACTCGTTTTGGTTGCCACACCAAGGGCTGTGTTGGGGTTGTCCCTGCCCTTTATCTCTGTGGTGTCAGGGTCAGGGTCTCTCAGGACTGCGTAAACGAGCTTGAGCTTCAGGTGTTTATGTGCTGGAGGCAGGTAGTAAAGCTCACCTGTTATCTTATGGTTGCTGGCTGTTGAGTCTTTGTCGTAGAAGAATGTGGGCCTGAAAAATTCGTATATCAGAGTGCCTCTCAGGTCATCCCTGAACCAGTAGACACCTTCCACCTCTATGGTTGGCACCTCGTCGTATGCGTTGGAATCGGGGTTGGGTTTCTTAAGAGTTGGGTCTGTGGGATAGTCGTAGTCTTTCTTTGCAACATAGAGTTTTATGTAGGAGCGTGGGTCGTAGAAGTAGTAGCCCTTTGCGTATATCTTGTCTCTTTCGTAGTATATCTGGTCTGACCAGCTGTAGCCACCGTAAAGATCGAGTCTGTCCACCCCACCGTAGAAGAGCATCAACTCGTAGCTTTCTTTCGTGTAGTCGGGCTCCCAGCCGCCCATCCATGCAAAAAGCCTCACGCCTCTTTTGAGTTTGAGGTCTTCAAGGTCCTCTTTTGCCTCCCTGTCGTTGGGTCTTATCTTTAGGGCTTTCTGGTAGTATGCCCTTGCAGCACTGTAGTTCTTGAGCCACTTGCTCACCGTGCCCATGCTCTTGTAGAGCTCTGCGTCCTTTCTTCCGAGCTCAAGGGCTTTCTGGTATTCAGCAAGTGCCCTATTGAGCTTTCCCTCTCTTTTGTAGACATCTCCAAGAAGATGTCTGTACTCTGCCTTTCTGGGCTCCTTTCTTACGAGCTCTTTAAGGAGCCTTTCTGCCTCTGAGTATCTGCCCTCGTCATAGAGGCGCTGTGCCCTCTGAAGGGCTGACTCTGCAAACACCACCCCAGAAGTTACAAAGAGTGCTGCCATGAGCAGCAAAACGGCCAAAATCCTCATCTTCTTTTTACCTCCTTTCTCCATTGTTTTATCAAGCTGTCGAGAATCTCTGGGGCATCGAGTATGTTACCACCCACCCGTGCATTCACCTCGAGCACGGTGGGTGTGCCATCTTTCTTGCACCTTATGTCTACATCCACAGGACCTCTGCAGCGCATAGCCTCCACCACCTTCTTGGCAAGCAACCCAACCCTTTCATCCTCCACCCGTTCAACAGAGAGGGCATTACCAACAAGTCCAGCTTTGAGTGCTGTTTTTCTCAACACCACACAGGCATCAACCCTGCCGTCTTCTGTAACGAATAGATTGGCATCGAACTCCTCACCAGCTATAAACTCCTGAAAGACTATCTCTGTGCGTTCCTCTGCCATCAATTCTTCCATACTTTCGAAGACCCTCACGCCTCTGCCACCCCTCGTTTTAAGGGGCTTTGCAAGAAGCGGAAAGCCAAGCCTTGTTGCTATATCTTCTTTTGAAGCCTCTCCTGCCATGAATGTGCGTGGCACCGCTATACCACGAGCCTCGAGAAACCTTACGGTTTCAAACTTGTCCCATGCCACCCTGACAGTATCTGCAGGGGAAATGTATACCACCGTTCCCATAGCCACAAGCCTGTCTCTTAGCTCCGCTATGGTTACAAGCTCTTCTGTTACCGTTGGAATTATTAATGAAGGCCGGTGGCTGTCTATTATACCAAGCAGCTCTTCTCTAAATCCGTCAGACAGGGCGGGCAATACCTTTATGAACAGGTCTGCCTCTGTGTCAACCTTGTTGATGTCTGTGCCTACAACGAAAAAACCCTTTTTCTTAAGATACCTTACGACTGCGCTACCTGCTGGTCCACCAACCCCTGTAACGAGCACCCTTTGCTCACTTATGTTATCCACCCCCCGTGGATCAATCTGACACTACCGATCTGGGTAGTAAGCAGGCTTCAGTTTAGCACATTCTGAAATCTTGGTCAATTAACGAAAGATTATAATTTTTTAATCTTAAAGGGTTTTGTATTCTTTCTTGACCTGCAAATTCAACTATGTTAAACTTAAATTGAGGTCTTTTTTGTCCAACCTTAAAAGAAAGGATGTATTCATGTCAAGAGGGGATGTTTTTGAGTTCAAGGTAGGTGAACTTGCAGTATATCCAGCCCACGGTGTAGCACTAATCCAAAGCATTGAGAAACGAAAGATTTCAGGAGAAGATCAGGCATTCTATGTGTTGAAGATTCTTGGCTCCGATGCAACCATAATGGTCCCTGTCAAGAACGCCTCTTCACTTGGCATGCGTCGCATCATGAAAAAAAGTATGATCCCCAAGGTCTACTCTATCCTTAAAGACAGAAAAGAGATTAGCCTTGATACCCAGACCACATGGAACCGCAGATATCGTGAGTACACAGAGCGCATAAAGACAGGCTGTGCCATGGAGGTGGCAAAGGTATTGCGTGAGCTCTATCTGCTCAAACACGACAAAGAGCTCTCTTTTGGCGAACGAAAGATGCTCGATACGGCAAGAAATCTTCTCGTAAAAGAAATCTCCGCTGCAAAGAATGCGGACGAGCAGAAGATAGCCGAAGAGCTCGACCGCATCATGCAGGGAAAAGAGGGTAAGTCATGATGATGTCACGCTTCATACTTATGAGGCTTCTGCTGGTTATATTTGCCTCATTCAGTGGTTACTTTATCCTTCGCCAGATAGTGGGGGACCACGAGATAGCCTTTACAGGGTTTGTGGGCGGCATAATGATAGCCCTTGTTGCCCTCAGGTTCGAAGAGAAGATAAACGACGCCTCTTTGAAGACCGTGGTGGGTGGAGCTATAGGGCTCATAATAGGGCTTGTGGTTGCAAACCTTCTGAGCTACCCGCTGGTAATGCACTTTCTCGACAACCCCTATCTCGAAATCTCCACCTATCTATTTATGAACTGTGTCATGGGGTATCTGGGCCTCAGCATAGGCATGAAGAAAGCCGATGAGTTTGATACCGAGTGGCTTGCTGGAATACAAGCCCAGCATAAAGAAAAAGAAGAGGAGGAGCTAAAGAAGCCCTCAAAGATGGTGGTTGACACCAGCGTAATAATAGACGGCAGACTATCGGATATTTGTGAGACAGGCTTTATAGAAGGAACCCTCATAATACCTCACTTTGTGCTTGAAGAGCTACAGCACCTTGCAGACTCACATGACCCGCTCAAGAAGGCGAAGGGCACACGGGGGCTCGACATACTGGAACGCCTCCAGCGTGAGAGGGATATAGACATAGTCATATCCGACGAGGACTTCACCCACATAAAGCAGGTGGATATGAAGCTGGTTGCCCTTGCAAGAAGGCATAACGCAAAGCTTCTTACAAACGACATAAACCTCAACAAGATGGCAAAACTGCATCGTGTACCCGTTCTCAGCATAAATGCCCTTGCCAACGCACTTAAGCCTGCCATACTGCCCGGTGAGACCATCCACATATATGTTCTGAAAGAGGGTAAAGAGGACAAACAGGGTGTGGGTTACCTCGACGATGGCACCATGGTGGTTATAGACGAGGGTTGCGACCATGTGGGTAAAACCATCGATGTGGTCGTAACCAGCATACTGCAGACATCCACGGGCAGGATGATATTCTCCAAGGTGAAGGAAGGCAAGAAGTCCGACAATGTGGTAAGCGTCATATCCTGATGCATACCCTTAAGAGAGCAATCCCGCAGGACTCTCCCCGGAAGGATCGTTGAATAACCCGATGGATGAGCACAGAACCATCGCCATAATACCATCTGCAGGAAGAGGCAGACGGCTGGGTTACAGAAAAAAGCCCTACCTTGAAATTCAGGGAAAGCCAGTTCTTGCTCATACCCTTTCTGTGTTCCAGACCTCCCCACTCATAGACGGCATCATAGTGGTGGTAATGCCAGAGGATGTGGAAAGATGCTGCAAAGAGGTGGTGGAAAAGTACGGGCTAAAGAAAGTACTTGCCGTGGTTGAGGGTGGTGCGGAACGGCAGGACTCCGTAAGGCTGGGGCTTGAGAAGGCAGAAGAGTATGAGCCCGAGTTCGTGGTCATCCACGACGGGGCAAGACCCTTTGTTACACAGGATATAATCGAGAGGACCCTTCACCCCCTTACAGAAGGCAAAGTGGCAGCCCTGTGCGGGGTTGTACCGAAGGATACGGTCAAAGAGGTCGAAGACAACAGGGTTAAGAGGACCATCCCAAGGGAGACCTTAAGACTAATACAGACCCCACAGGCATTCAGGTTTGAAACCCTTAAGGATGCCCACCTTAAGGCAGTAAGTAGTGGGCTCTGTGCAACAGACGACGGTGCACTCGTCGAGCTTTCAGGCGAAGAGGTCTGTGTGGTAGAGGGTGCCTATGATAACATAAAGATAACCACAGAGGAAGACCTCCTTATGGCAGAACTAATACTACAGAGAAGAGGGACCTAAAGAGATGCGCGTTGGTTTCGGTTACGATGTTCACAGGCTTGTAGAGGGCAGAAGGCTTGTGCTCGGTGGTGTGGAGATTGAATATCCACTTGGGCTTCTGGGCCACTCGGATGCCGATGTGCTCCTGCACGCAATAATGGATGCCCTTCTGGGGGCAGCAGCCCTTGGAGACATAGGAAGGCATTTTCCCCCAGAGGAGCCACGCTACAAGGACATATCGAGCCTTATTCTGCTTGAACATACAAAAGGGCTACTTCGGGAGGCAGGCTACAGGGTGGTAAACATTGACGCAACGGTGGTGTGCGAAAAGCCAAGGCTTAAAGACCACATACCATACATGACAGAAAAGATAGCCCATACCCTCGGCACACCGAAGTCTTCCATAAGCATAAAGGCAACCACAGAGGAAGGCCTCGGTACCACAGGCAGTGGGCGTGCAATAGCAGCCTATGCCGTATGTCTTATAGAAGAAGTCCCAGTAGAGGTATAGATGGTAAGAACACGGTTTGCACCTGCTCCAACAGGCTACCTTCACATAGGTAACATAAGAACCGCGCTTTTCAACTTGCTTTTTGCAAGA
>DRQE01000066.1 GCA_011371515.1 Deltaproteobacteria bacterium | reverse complement strand
GCCGGGAAGAAACCTCAACACCTCTGGCACAGGGTCTTCCAGATAGGGCACCACATCTTTTCCAGCCTCTTTTAGTGCCAGTGCAAGCCCCAGAAGGGAACCAACTGCATCTCCTTCAGGGTTCACATGAGAGATGACAAGAAACCTCCTGCCCTTTTTTATCTCCTCTATGGCATCAGAAAAGATAGACTTCATCAATCCTCCTCTTTGATCTTCTTTATGACCTTCTCTATGTGGTCTGCATAGTCGAGGGTATCGTCGTACTCGAAGCTCACCGTGGGTATGTGTTTGAGGGCGAGTCTACGGGCGAGCTCTCTTTTTATGAACGCACGGGCACTGTTCAGCCCTTCTGTTGAGAGGGCAACCTCCTCTTTGGTGCCCGTCATGCTGAAAAACACCCGTGCACGCTTAAGGTCTTTGGTCATCCTCACCTTTGTTATGGTTACAAACCCCACCCTCGGGTCTTTTATCTCTCCGTGCAGGAGCATCAAGGCTATCTCTTCTTTAAGAAGATGCTCTACCCTCTCCTTTCTTGAGTGTACCGTCATCATCATATATGGTATCTGCCTTTTATTAGTGGACAGTTTATAAGCTCAACTTCCTGCTCGACTATGTCCACGAGATGCAACCCCTCTATGAAGTTTATAACCTTGTCTATGGTGGCGTTCACCACCTGTCTGGAGCTACCCACTGCACTGAAGCCTATCTCTGCCCGCTGCCACATATCCTGCGCACCCACTTCGGAAATGCTCACATTGAACTTGTTCTTTACCCCCTCGAGCACCCGTTTCAAGACCTTTCGCTTTCCCTTGAGGGAGTGGTTGTCGTGTATCACCACCCCTATATGACATATCCCCACAACCATGGCGTCTATCTGTGGCTCAGAGTTTTGCCGCCTCTTCCCTCAGCTCATAGGCTTCTATAATGTCTCCAACCTTTATGTCGTTATATCCCTCGATTCCTATACCACACTCGTAGCCAGACTGAACCTCTTTCACATCCTCTTTGAAGCGCTTTAGCGAGCCTATCTTTCCATCGTATATCACTATATTGTCCCTTATGAGCCTTACCTTTGCACCCCTCAGTATCTTACCCTCTGTAACATAGCAGCCTGCGATGTTACCCACCTTGGGTATTCTGAAGACCTCTCTTATCTCTGCCTTGCCGAGCACCTCTTCTCTTATGACTGGCTCCAGAAGCCCCTCCATTGCCTTCTTCACATCGTCTATGAGGTCGTAGATTATGTTGTATATCCTTATGTCCACCTTCTCGGTTTCAGCAAGCTGGGCTGCCTTGCTGTCTGCCCTCACATTGAACCCTATGACTATGGCGTTCGATGCAGAGGCGAGCATTATGTCTCCCTCGTTCACACCACCCACAGCACTGTGTATGACCTTTATTGCCACCTTGTCTGTGGAAAGTTTCGAGAGTGCCTCCTTCACAGCCTCAATAGAGCCATGCACATCTGCCTTTATTATCACATTGAGCTCTTTCACCTCTCCCTTGCTTATCTTATCGTATAGCTCGGAGAGGCTTATCTTCGCTGTCTTTGCCCGCTCTTTTTCTGCCCGCTTACGCTCCCTTATGAGGGCAATCTGCTTTGCCGTTGCCTCGTCCTTGACCACTGTGAGGGTATCACCTGCCTCGGGTAGTCCTGAAAGGCCAAGTATCTCTACTGGCATCGATGGGCCTGCCTCTTCTATCCTCTTGCCCCTGTCGTCTATCATTGCCCTTACTCTTCCGTGATGCACACCTGCAACGAATGCAGAACCCACCCTGAGTTTTCCGTTCTGCACGAGTACCGTTGCCACAGGGCCTCTACCCTTGTCGAGTTTTGACTCTATTATGACCCCTCTTGCCGGCACATCCTCTGCAGCCTTAAGCTCGAGCATCTCTGCCTGTAGAAGAATCATCTCCAGTAGCTCCTTTATGTGAAGCCCCTTCTTTGCAGAAACCTCCACGTATATGGTATCTCCGCCCCACTCTTCGGGTATGAGGCCATAGTCTGAAAGCTGCTGTTTCACTCTATCGGGCTGAGCCTGCGGCAGGTCTATCTTGTTTATAGCCACTATTATGGGCACCCCTGCAGCCTTTGCGTGGTTTATTGCCTCAACTGTCTGGGGCATCACCCCGTCGTCTGCTGCAACAACGAGCACCACAATGTCTGTAACCTTTGCACCCCTTGCCCTCATGGCTGTAAACGCCTCGTGTCCGGGGGTGTCAAGGAAGGTTATATCCCCTTTGTCGAGATGCACATGGTAGGCTCCTATGTGCTGTGTGATACCACCTGCCTCACCACCTGCAACATTGGTCCTTCTTATGGCATCGAGTAGTGAGGTCTTACCGTGGTCCACATGGCCCATAACCGTAACAACAGGGGCGCGGGGCTTAAGCTCCACCTCTTTACCCTCAAGCTCTGCCTCTATGAGGGTCTCCTCCTCAAGTGCCACATTTTCAACCTCATAGCCGTAGTCCTGTGCCACGAGCCCTGCTGCATCTGCATCTATGAGCTGGTTAAGGGTTGCCATTATGCCAAGGCTCATGAGCTTCTTTATTATCTCGCTTGCCTTAACACCGAGCTTCTGGGAGAGCTCAGAAACACTTATTGCCTCTTCTATCTTTATGACCCTCTTTTCAGCCTTGGGCTTTATAACCTCTGTCTTCTTGGCTTCCCTTACAGGCTTTGGCGGCTGAATCTTGCGGGCTATCTCCTTTGGCTCGTATACTTTCTTTCTTGGCTCTCTTTTGGTAAAGCCCTTCTCTGGTTTCTTCTTCTCCTCTTCAAATACCTTGACCTCTTTGGCCGTAGGCTCTACCACAGGTGGTACTGGCTCTTCTACGGCAACCGCCACAGCCTCTTTCTTCTCCTTCGTAACCGTGGCAGCCTCCTTCTTCTTCACCCTCTGTGGTGCCTTACGCGGCTTTTTAGGCGCAGCCTCTTTCTTCTCCGGCTTTTTCTTCTCTTCTTTGGGCTTTGCCTCAGCCACGGGGGGCTTTGCCACACGCCGCCTTATGACCTTCGAGCTTATCCTCTTTTCTTCAACCTTGGGTTTATTTTCTTTTTTCTCCTCTGTCATATCTTCCTCTGGTTAATTTTTGCTCTTCTATAATCTGCCAGAGTTCTTCCAGCTCTGGCACTGCCACACACTCCCTGAGTGCAACAGAGAATATTGCCTTCTTCCTGTGTTTCTTAAGCGCTCTCTTAACACACTCAATATCAGGGCATATGTAGACGCCCCTTCCGTGAAGGCTACCCTTTCCTGTAGGGTCAAGGGTAAGCCTGCCATCTCTTGCAACGAATCTTACGAGTTCTCCTTTCTCCTTTGAGCTTCCACAACCCACACATCTTCTAAAGGGCATCTATCTTTCCACAAAACTTTTTGCTGCATCGTATATATTTTCTGCCTTCTTTCTGCCTATACCTTCAAGATTCTCGAGCCCTTCCACACCTGCCTTCAGCACATCGCCTATGGTCTCTATACCTGCCTCTTTGAGAAGGCTTTCTGTCTTGGGCCCTATGCCTTCGAGTATGCCCACAGGCTCTCTCTGACGGGCTTCTTCCTCGGCTATCCTTGCCTCAACCTCTTTTCTCAGTGCCTCTTCTGGTGAAATCTCGAGTTTCTTTGCCTCACTCTCTGTGTGTATGTCTATCTTCCAGCCCGTAAGTTTGGCTGCAAGCCTAACATTCTGCCCTCTCTTGCCTATCGCCAGTGAGAGTTGATCATCAGGCACTATTACTTCCATCGAGTGGTTTGCCTTGTCCACTATAACCTTATTTATCTGTGCCGGTGCAAGGGCATTCTTTGCAAGCACTGCGGGGTCATCGGACCAGTGGATTATGTCTATCTTCTCGCCTCTCAGTTCCTGCACCACTGCCTGCACCCTTGAGCCCTTCACCCCGACACAGGCACCGACGGGGTCCACATCAGGGTTGTTCGATGCAACGGCTATCTTCGCCCTCTCACCGGGCTCCCTTGCAGCAGCCTTTATCTCCACAATACCTTCGTATATCTCGGGCACCTCCATCTGAAAGAGCTTTACCAAAAAGCCGGGGTGAGTCCTTGAGAGTATCACTTGAGGTCCCTTCACATCAGACCTTACGTCTATCACCAGCCCTCTTATGCGTTCGCCCTGCCTGTAGGTCTCGCGCTTTACCTGCTCTTTTCTTGGAAGCACCGCTTCGGTCTTTCCAAGGTCCACTATTATGTCGCCTCTTTCGAAGCGCTGCACTATGCCTATGACTATCTCGCCCTTCTTCTCTATGTATTCGTTGTATATGGCATCACGCTCTGCCTCTCTGACCTTCTGAAAGATTATCTGCCGTACCGTCTGCGCATCTATTCTGCCAAAGTTCTTTGCATCTATCTTAAGCCCAAGGCTGTCGCCTATCTCCACATCGGGGTCGTACTTTCTTGCCTCCTCAAGGGATATTTCTGTATCAGGGTCTTTCACCTCTTCCACCACGGTCTTGAACTCGAATAGCTCTATCTCGCCTGCGTCCTCATCGTACCTTGCCTCTATTATCTTATTGGGTCCAAACCGCTTCTCTGCCGCCTTGAGCATGGCTGTCTCAAGCACCTTTATGATAACATCCCTCGAGATGCCCTTATCCTTCTCTACCTGTTCTATAATATGTGCAAGATTTAGCATCCTTTTAAAACCTCCCCGTTACAAAATTATCTCGCATCGTGCCTTTTCTATGTTGTCTATGGGTATTCTCCATACCTTTCCGCTGGCATCTTTTACCACCACAGTGCCATCTTCCACTCCATCTACAACAACCTTGAAGTTCTTCCTGCCGTCTATGGGCTCGATGGTCTTTATGCGCACCTTTTTGCCCACAGCCTTCAGAAAGTCCTTCTCCCTTTTTAGGGGTCTGTCGAGCCCTGGAGACGATACCTCGAGAGAGTAGCTCTGGGGAACAATATCCTCTACATCCAGAAGAGTGCCCAGCTCTCTGCTTACACGGGCACAGTCGTCAAGGGTTACTCCACCCGGTCTGTCTATATATATCCTCAGAACCCAGTTGCCCCTCTCCATGGTGTATTCCACATCCACCACCTCTATACCGAGGTCTTCACAGAGGGGCTCTGCAATGTTTCTTGCCTTTTCGGCTATCTGTTCACCTCTTGGCTTCACTCCAAAATAAACCAGATGGCAGTAAAGAAAAAAGTGGGCTTTTGCCCACTTTATTATTAAATAATTACCACATCGGCGGTGGCTTTGCAAGTGGAAAAATGTTATAAAAGACGGAGCACACCTTTGACAAGACATTAAATTTATTATAATTTATCTCTCGTAAGGGCTCTGACCACACACCATGACAATTTTCCGCAAATTTAGTGATGACAACCTGAGTTTTTTTTGTTAATCTTTAAGTCTCCAGGTCTTACCAGTAAGTTTTTTTGAACTTTATCACTTTGGAGGAAGGGGAAAATGGCAAAGAGGAAGAAATTTGTTTACTTTTTCGGTGGTGGTAAGGCTGAAGGCAAGGCGAGCATGCGAGAGCTTCTCGGCGGTAAGGGTGCAGGGCTTGCAGAAATGACAAACATAGGGCTTCCTGTGCCAGCAGGTTTTACCATAACCACCGAGGTCTGCGACCTCTACTTCAAGAACAACCGTAAGTATCCTCCAGGACTTAAAGAAGAGGTTGAAAAGAACCTTAAGAAACTCGAGAAGGTGGTTGGCAAAAGGCTTGGAGACCCCGAAAATCCACTTCTGGTCTCTGTAAGAAGCGGGGCTGCAAGAAGCATGCCCGGTATGATGGAGACAATACTGAACCTTGGGCTCAACGACGAAAGCGTTGAGGGGCTTGCAGCCAAAACCAACAACCGCCGCTTTGCCCTCGATGCCTACAGAAGGTTTATTACCATGTATGGCTCCACCGCCATGGGTGTTCCAAGGGAAAGATTCGAGGAAGAGTTCGACGACATAAAGGAAAGACGCACAAGGGTAAGGCTCAAGAAGGCAGGAAAGATAGTAGATACAGATGTTAACGAAGAAGAGCTGGAAGAGCTTATTGAAAGATACAAGCAACTCTACAGGGCGCACACAGGTGAAGATTTTCCCCAAGACCCGCTCAAGCAACTGTGGGGTGCCATAAGGGCTGTCTTTGAGTCATGGATGTCTGACAAGGCCGTAACCTACCGAAAGGTAGAGGGCATCACGGGGCTTAAGGGTACGGCTGTAAACATAATGCAGATGGTATTCGGCAACATGGGGGATAACTCCGGCACAGGGGTTTGTTTCACAAGGGATCCAAACACGGGTGAGAATGTATTTTACGGCGACATCCTCATGAACGCACAGGGTGAGGATGTGGTGGCAGGCATCCGCACACCCATACACTTAAGTGATCTCAAAGAGCGCATGCCAAAGGTATACAGGCAACTGGTGGATGTACGCAAGAAACTTGAGCGCCACTACCGTGATATGCAGGACATAGAGTTCACCATAGAAGAGGG
>DRQE01000065.1 GCA_011371515.1 Deltaproteobacteria bacterium | reverse complement strand
TGGGGTGGAGGACATGATGCCGGCGGAACTTAGTGGAGGAATGAAAAAGAGGGTGGGCCTTGCAAGAGCCATAGTTATGGACCCTGAGATAGTGCTCTTCGATGAGCCCACAACAGGGCTTGACCCCATAATGAGTGACTCTATTGCAGACCTCATACTTGAAACCCAGAGGGCTCTTAAAACCACCTATGTGGTCATAACCCATGATATTAAACTTACATACAAGATAGCAGACACCATAGCCATGCTCCATAAGGGAAAGATTATAGAGAAGGGCACCGTTGAGGAGATGAAGAACAACCCCAATCCCATACTAAGACAATTCCTTGAAGGCAGGGCACATGGGCCCATAAAGGTGTTTTGAACTATGGAAGAAACATACAGCTTTAAGGGAGTAACCCATGCTTAAGCTCAGTAGTGAGGCAAAGGTAGGTATATTCGTATTCATAGCCCTCGTGATACTCGTCTACATGTCTCTCAGGGTGGGCGGGGTGAAGTTTGGTAGAGAAGAGGGCTACACCCTTATAGTGAGGATGACCGATGCAGGTGGGCTGGACAAGAACGCCTCTGTCAAGATAGCAGGTGTTGAGGTGGGCAGAGTCAAAGAGATAACCCTTGAGGACCACAAGGCAAGGCTCAAACTTCTTATAAAACCCGATGTGAAGATAGGAAAGGACTTTACCGCAGTTCTAAAGACAAAGGGGCTTCTTGGTGAAAGATACATAGAGCTTCTTCCCGGCTCTCCAGCGGCACCGCCACTTAAAGACGGTGACGAGATAACAAGGGTGCTCACCTACACCGATGTGGACACCCTTATAACCATGCTTGGCGATGTTACGCAGGATGTAAAAGCAGTAACGGAGACACTCAAGAAGGTCTTCGGCGGAAAAGAGGGAGAGGAGACACTCAAAAATATTGCAACCAACATAGAGTCCATTACCAGAAGGCTCGATACCATAATAAGCGAGAACGAAAACAAAGTCGGCGTTATGATTGCAAATCTCGAGGAGTTCTCGCTATCAATGAAGGAGGTCTCGGACAACCTGAACAGCATACTTACAGAACATCGCGGAGACATAGAGAGTGTCATAGAGAATGTTAAGAGTGCGGCAGCAAGGCTCGATGTGGCAATGAAAAGCCTTGCCGACATAGCGCCCGAGGTCAAACAGACGGTGGCATCCATAGGGAATGTATCGAAGAAGATAGAAAAAGGCGAGGGCACCCTTGGAAAGCTCGTTAACGACCCAAGCCTCTATAAAGGCATAGACAGGACGGTAAAGGGTATAAACAAGTATCTTACGAGGGTGGAAAACATTAGAATATACCCCGGTTACAGGGGCGAGTTCCTCTTCGATGCAAGTGAGACAAAGAGCTACTTTTCTTTGAGAATCCAGCCAAGAAGGGACAAATACTACCTTGTGGAAGTAGTGGACGACCCGAGGGGTTCTATAACGAAAGAGACGAGAGAGACCGTCCAGAACGGAACCACCACGACCATTGAGGAGACCACGACCACTGACGACATAAAGTTCTCCGTGCAGATAGCAAAGAGGCTGGGTCCAGTTGCCTTAAGGGGTGGTATCATAGAGTCCACTGGTGGAGTGGGGCTCGACTATTATCTTATGAAAGATCGGTTGAGGCTTACCTTTGAGGCATTCGATATGGATAGAGACGAAGGGATTCATCTAAAGGCTGGCATGTGGTACCACTTCAACAAGTATCTTTTCCTCGTTGCAGGTGCAGATGACTTCGTAAACGAGGAGGGCTTGGCATCTGCCTATCTGGGGCTTGGCTTTGAGTTCGATGACGAGGACCTGAAGTATATCTTCTCAAGTGCTCCTCCCATAAGTTTCTGACTCGACTGATGGAAGACAAAACCCCCCGATATTCAATAGCAATTGACCTCGGCACCACCACAATCGGTTTGAGCCTTGTAGAGGTAGAGGCAAAAGAGGTGGTGGCAAGAGAGTTCGTCGAGAACCCCCAGAGAAGGTGGGGGGCTGACATACTCTCAAGGCTTTCAGCCATAGAAAGGGAGCCATCACTTCTTAAAGCAATGCAGCAGGCTACCGTAGAGGTGTGCCAGAATGCCATAAAGGGGCTTCTTAAGAAGGCAGGTGTAGAAGAAGGGCTTCTGGCTGAGATTCACTGTGCTGGCAACCCCGTTATGGAACACATATTTCTCGGTATATCACCCCTTTCGATTGCAAGGGTTCCCTATAAGCCTGCCTTCAGGAAGGCAAAAAGAGCTGGGGTGGCTGAGTGCGGGTTTGACCTTCCCCATCATGTTGTGGTATATACATTTCCCCTTGTAAGTGGTTTTGTTGGTGGTGATGCGGTTGCCTCTTTTTTTGCTCTTCCCGATGTGGATGGAGTTATCCTTATTGACATAGGAACCAACAGTGAGATAATACTCTCTTTCGGCAATGATATTTACGCCACCAGTGCACCGGCTGGAAGTGTCTTCGAAGGAGGAGATATAAGCTGTGGCATGGCGCCTGTGGAGGGTGCCATAGAGAGGGTGGAGATTACCGAAGAAGGCGTAAAGGTTGAGACCATAGGTGGGCGTAGACCTGCGGGTCTTACGGGCTCTGCCTTTGCAGAGACGGTGGCAGGGCTCATAAGCAATGGTATAATAGACAGTTCTGGCAGGATAAAAGAGCCTGACGAGATATACACCAACCTTGCCTCACGGGTAAAAAGCATTGGTGGTAAGAAGGCTTTCGTCCTGTACAGGGATGCCAAAGGAGAGCTCTCCGTGATACAGGACGATGTAAGGCTATTTCAGCTTGCCAAGGCATCCATAAGGGCAGGCACAGAGATACTTCTAAAGAGGGCAGGGCTTGAGAAGACAGCCATAAATAAGGTGTATGTTACAGGCTCTTTTGGGGTAAGGCTCTCAAAAGAGGTGCTCACAAAAACGGGCATTGTGGGTAAGGAGTTTTTCGGCAAAATAGAGTTCTTCAGGGATGGTGCCCTCAGAGGGGTGGAACGAAGCCTCCTTGAAGAGGATGGAGCCTATAGAGTAGAGGCACTTGCAGAGAGTATAAAGTATGTGCCACTTTCCGGCACCAGAGCTTTTGAAAAAGAGTTTACCAGAGAGATAAACTTCTGAAAGAAAGGGGTTAAGGAAAGATGGTAAGAAAGATACAGCGTGCAATCGTAAGCGTTACGGACAAGCGGGGTGTTGTGGAGTTTGCAAAGGAGCTTCACCAGATGGGGGTTGAAATCATATCCACAGGGGGTACAGGGGAGCTTCTAAAGAAAGAGGGCATACCGATGATACCCATATCCTCTTATACAGGCTTTCCCGAGATGCTCGATGGAAGGCTCAAAACACTCCATCCAAAGATACACGGCGGTATCCTTGGCATGAGGGATAAGGAGGAACACATAAAGGAGATGGAAGACTACCAGATACCTGTCATAGACATGGTGGTGGTAAACCTCTATGCCTTCGAAGATGTGGTGGCAAGAGGTGCCTCGCTGGAAGAGGCGATAGAGAACATAGACATAGGGGGACCCACCATGATAAGGGCTGCGGCAAAGAACTACCGTTTTGTTGCCCCTGTGGTGGACCCTGCAGACTACGACTCGATAATAGAGGAGATGAAGGCAAACGACGGAGGCTTGAGCCTTTCCACACGCTTCCGACTTGCAAAGAAGGTCTTCAGCCTTACTGCCCGTTATGACGGTGCCATAGCAAACTACCTTACAAGGTTCAGCGATGACTCGACGGAGCAGGAGGAGTTCCCCTCAACACTTAACATCCAGTTCGAGAAGGTCCAGCAGCTAAGATACGGAGAGAATCCCCACCAGAAGGCAGTATTCTACAGGGAAAGAAAGCCCTCGTCAGCCACGGTGGCGGCGGCAAAGAAGCATCATGGAAAGGAGCTTTCCTACAACAACATACTCGATACAGACTCTGCCCTTTCCCTTATAAAGGAGCTTACAGAGCCTGCCTGTGCAATAATAAAGCACAACAACCCCTGTGGTGTGGCAGTAAGTAAGGAGAGCCACCTTAAGGCATACGAGCTTGCCCTTGCCTGTGACCCAAGGAGTGCCTTCGGGGGTATAGTGGCTATAAACGGCACCATAGACGAGGAGCTTGCAGAAAAACTCAACGAGATATTCCTTGAGGTCATAATATCCTATGGCTACACAGAGGGTGCCCTCGAGATACTGAAAAAGAAGAAGAACATAAGGCTTCTCGAGGTGGAAAAGGGCGAGCCAGAGCCGGGCTTCGATGTAAGAAGTGTTTCAGGAGGCTTGCTCTTACAGAGCCGTGATACAGAGAGTGCAGGAGACCTCAAGGTGGTAACCAGAAGGGGTCCCACAGAGGAAGAACTCAGAGACCTTCTTTTTGCATGGGTTGTGTGCAAGCATGTAAAGAGTAACGCCATAGTGCTTGTAAAAGACGAGGTTGCAATAGGTATAGGGCCGGGGCAGACCTCAAGGGTGGACTCTGCACGCATAGCCCTTATGAAGGCAGAAGAGTTCGGCCACGACCCAAAAGGTGCTGTGCTTGCCTCGGATGCCTTCTTCCCCTTCCGTGACAACATAGACCTCGTTGCAGAGTATGGCATTACAGCCATAATACAGCCGGGTGGCTCCATAAGAGACGAAGAGGTCATAAAGGCAGCAGATGAGCACAACATGGCAATGGTATTTACGGGTATAAGACACTTTAAACATTGATAGAGGAGAAGGAGATTACAGGCTATGAAGATACTCGTTATTGGTGGCGGAGGAAGAGAGCACGCCCTTGCGTGGAAGATAGCACAGAGTAGCCATGTAGATAGGATATTCGTTGCCCCCGGTAATGGGGGTACCGCAAGGATTGCAGAGAATGTGCCCATAAAGGCAGATGATGTGGAAGCCCTCCTCGAGTTTGCCCGCAAAGAGGCAGTAGACCTTACAGTTGTGGGCCCTGAGCTACCACTTTCTCTCGGCATAGTGGATAGATTCGAGGAAGAGGGCCTTAAGATATTCGGTCCCCGTAAGGATGCAGCCCTTCTTGAGGCAAGTAAGGCCTTCAGCAAGGCATTCATGGAAAGGCACTCCATACCAACCGCCCGCTACCGTGAATTTGCAGACCCCGATGAGGCAAAGGCATACATAGAAGAGGCAGAAGGCGGAGTTGTGGTTAAGGCAGATGGACTGGCAGCAGGAAAGGGTGCCATAGTTTGTCCTACCAAAAAAGAAGCCCTTGATGCGGTAAGCCTCATACTCGAAGAAAGG
>DRQE01000064.1 GCA_011371515.1 Deltaproteobacteria bacterium | reverse complement strand
GGGCTCAGGGGCTCGTCTTTCCCTACAAGGTCTGTGAATATGAGCACCCTTTCGTCTTCTTTGACGCCGAGGTTTACGGTAAGTATGCTCTTAAGTACGGCTTCTTCCATCTACAGCCTCCTTCAATCAAAAGCCTTATTGCAGGTGTGTCTTAACTACTTATAACCCCTTTTTTTCGGTCCTGTCAACAGGGCTATTTTTTCTTTGACAATCTATTTTGTTTTGATAATATTGAAACCCACGATGCAGGTAAAGCCAACACATAGAACCACACCGCTTTTCGGCATACACAAAGCCCTTGGCGCACGCATCATTGAGTTTGCAGGCTGGCAGATGCCAGTTGAGTACGAAGGGATAATAAAAGAATGCCTTGCCGTGCGAAGTGCCTGTGGCATCTTCGATGTAAGCCACATGGGCGAACTTATGGTCAGGGGCTCAAAGGCTCTTGAGTTCCTTCAATGGATAACCACAAACGATGCCTCTCGTCTTAAAGATGGCGCCTGTCAGTACACACTCATCTGTAACGACCATGGCGGCATAATGGACGATGTGATACTCTACAGACTGAAAGAAGAGGAGTTTCTGCTCTGCGTAAATGCAGTAAACAGGGATAAGCTCCTCGGCTGGCTCGAAGAGAAGGCACCTTCCACACTCACCGTAGAGGATAAAAGCGATGATTACGCCCTTATAGCCTTGCAGGGTCCCCGCTCTATGGATGTGCTGGGGCAGGTATCTTCTGTAGAGCCTGCTGACATAAAGAGGTTTCACTTTAGCTGTGGCAGGGTTGCAGGCAAAGATGCCCTTATCTCAAGAACAGGCTACACAGGTGAAGATGGCTTTGAGCTCTACTTAAGCCCACAGGATGCAGAGGCTGTGTGGAGTGCCCTTATGGAAGAGGGCAGAAGATACGATATAAAACCATGTGGCCTTGGTGCAAGGGATGTGTTGAGGATAGAGGTGGGCTATCCCCTTTATGGCAAGGAGCTTACAGAGGAGATAAGCCCTGTTGAGGCAGCCCTTATGCGTTTTGTCCACATGGAAAAGGACTTTATCGGCAGGGAAGCCATAGAAAGACGGCTCCGCTGTGGCACACAGAAGGTGCTCGCAGGCTTTGAGGTGGAAGGAAAGCTAATACCCCGAACAGGCTACACCCTCAAAAAAGATGGCTCTACGGTTGGCAGGGTTACAAGTGGTACATGGTCACCTGTTCTTGAGCGTGCCATAGGCATGGGTTACATCGAGCGCGGGCTTGCAACGCCAGACACCCCAATAGAGGTGGAGGCAAGGGGCAGGCTCCACAGGGCTATGGTAAAAAAGTTACCCTTTTACAGACCTTCAGAAAAGACTACTTGACATAACTGCAAATTTGGTGAAGATATAATATACAAAACCAAAAGAAAGGAGAGGTGGTTTATGGAGTTTCCTCGAGACCTTAAATACACCAAAGAGCACGAATGGGTGCGGGAAGAAGACGACAACACCGTTGTTGTGGGCATCACAGACTATGCACAGGACTCACTTGGCGATGTGGTATATGTGGAGCTGCCACAGGAAGGCGGCACAGTAACCAAGAACGAGCCCTTCGGAGTTGTGGAGAGTGTGAAGGCTGTCTCTGACCTCTACTCACCTGTTACAGGCACCGTTGTCGAGGTAAACGATGCCATAATAGACAGCCCAGAGGTCATCAACGAAGACCCCTATGGCGATGCATGGATGATAAAGGTGGAGCTCTCAAACCCTGAAGAACTGGGCGACCTTCTTACAGCCGAAGAATACCAGAACTACATTGAAGAAGAGAAGTAATTGAGCCGCAACCATCCCTACATACCCCACACCGATGAAGACATCCAGAGGATGTGCTCTACCATCGGTGTAGAGAGTGTGGAAGAGCTCTTAAGCCCCATCCCTGAAGAGCTGCACCTTGGAAGAGAGCTTTCCATTCCAGAGGGTCTCTCGGAGAAAGAGGTAAAGGCTCTGCTTACCTCCATAAGCAGGGAGAACAGGCCTGCCACCGAGTATGCTTCTTTCCTTGGCGCAGGCTCATACAACCACTACATACCCTCTGCGGTGGCTCATCTTCTTTCAAGGGCAGAGTTCTACACTGCCTACACCCCTTATCAGGCAGAAGTAAGTCAGGGCACCCTTCAGGCAATATTCGAATACCAGACGCTCATATGCCAGCTCACAGGGCTTGAGGTAAGTAACGCCTCTCTATACGACGGGGCAAGCTCACTTGCAGAGGCGGTGCTCATGGCTCAAAGGATTACCAGAAGAGAGCGCATCGTTATAAGCTCTTCCGTGCATCCAGAATATCGCCAGACCGTAAGGACCTACCTTTCTGCACAGAACTGTGCCATAGAGGAAGCCCTCTTCTGCACCGAGCGGGGTATAACCATACCAGAAGCCCTTGAGAAGATGGTGGACGATAAAACTGCCTGCGTGGTCGTCCAGAGCCCAAACTTCTTTGGTTGCATAGAGGAGCTTGAAGCCATCGGCAATATTGCCCGCTCAAGGGGTGCTCTCTTCGTTGTGGCCGTGGCAGAGCCACTCTCGCTTTCTGTTCTTCGTCCACCCGGAGAGTTCGGTGCAGACATCGTATGTGGAGAGGCTCAATCCTTCGGTAACCCCATGGGCTTTGGCGGACCCTACCTTGGCTTTCTTGCAACAAGGGAAAAGTATCTCCGCCAGATACCCGGAAGAATCGTGGGCCAGACAGTGGACAAAGATGGCAGGCGTGCCTTCACCCTTACCCTTTCAACCCGTGAGCAGCATATAAAAAGGCAGCGTGCCACCTCGAATATCTGCACCAACGAGAGCCTTTCAGCCCTTGCCTGTGCCATATACCTTGCACTACTTGGAAAAGAGGGCTTAAAGAGACTCGGCAGGATAAACCTCTCCCTTGCGGCATATCTCAAGAGGGCACTCTCTGGGATAGATGGCATAAAGCAGGCTTTTAGCTCACCCACATTCAACGAGTTTGTCATAACCGTAGAAGACGCCCCTTCTTTCCTCGACAGACTCCTTGAAGAAAACATAATAGGCGGGCTAAATCTCGAAAGGTTCTACCCAAACCTTAAGGGCTCAATACTGGTTACGGTAACAGAGATGAACACCAGAGAAGAGCTTGACCGTTACACCCAGCAGGCTACCGCCTTTTTCCAGAAAGGCTGAAGCGGTTTTCTTCTCCACGAAGAAGCCTTCCAATGTTATCCCTATGTTTTATTATCACAAGTAAAGAGACAACCGCCCCGATCCACACATACTCCACCCTTCCACCCATAAAGTAGATAAAAAGAGGCAGCGCAACCGAGGCCGTCATGGAGCCCACAGACACATACCGTGTAATAGCCACAAGTGTGGCAAACACAATGGCACTCAGAAGAAGTGGCAACGGAGCAAGGGGAAGAAACATTCCACAGGCGGTTGCAACACCTTTGCCACCCCTGAAGCCAAGGAAGATGGGAAACAGATGGCCCAAGAAGGCAGAAAATCCTGCGAGAGCCGTCCACAGGGGTTCAAACCCGAGCCCCATGGCAACGAGCACTGGCAGGGCACCTTTAAGTATGTCGCCTGCAAGGGTTATAATGCCTGCCTTCTTTCCTGCGACCCTCGTTACATTGGTTGCCCCTATGTTTCGGCTTCCGCTCTGGCGGGGGTCAACCCCGTAGAGTAGCCTTGCTACCACCACACCAACCGGCACAGAGCCCAGAAGATAGCCGAACAGAACCGTTACTATGCCTGCTGTCATACTCATGGGGTCCTATTCCACGGTAACGCTTTTTGCAAGGTTTCTTGGCTGGTCCACATCGGTACCCTTGAGTACCGCTATGTGATAGGCAAGAAGCTGTAGAGGTATAACCATAACTATGGGCATAAGCTGTTCTATCGTGCGGGGTATCTTTATAATGTCCTCTGCTTTCTCTACAGCCTCTGTGTTATCGCCATCAACCACGCATATGAGTCTGCCCTCCCTTGCCCTTACCTCTTCCATATTGGCAAGTATCTTAGGGTAGTGTCTGTCCTTTGGGGCAAGCACAACGACGGGCATATTTTCGTCTATAAGGGCTATGGGGCCATGCTTCATCTCGCCTGCTGGATAGCCCTCTGCGTGTATGTAGGAGATTTCCTTGAGCTTCAACGCACCCTCAAGGGCTATGGGATAGTTTATGCCCCTTGCAAGGTAGAGGAAGTTTCTGTAGCCTGCGTACTTTTTGGCAATCCTCTTTATTGTGGGCTCTCTGTCGAGTGCCTCTTCCACCTTTGATGGTATGGTAAGAAGCTCTCCTATAAGCTCCATACCCCTGTCCCTGTCTATAACGGCTCTGGCTCTTCCCGTGTGCAGGGAGAGAAGAAAGAGTGCCACAAGCTGTGTGGTAAATGCCTTTGTGGAGGCAACACCTATTTCAGGACCAGCGTGGGTGTAGAAGGTCCACAGAGACTCTCTGGCAAGGCTACTTTCAATAACATTGGTTATGGCAACAATCTGTGCACCCCGCTTTTTTGCCTCCCTTACGGCTGAAAGGGTGTCGGCTGTTTCGCCTGACTGGGAGATGGCTATGACAAGACTTCTCTCAGAGACAAGGGGTGAGCGGTAGCGAAACTCACTGGCAAGGTCCACCTCTGTGGGTATACGGGCAAGGTCCTCGAAGAGAAACTTTCCCACAAGCCCTGCATGCCAAGAGGTGCCACAGGCAACTATGTAGAGCCTGTCTACGGTGGAAAGCTCGATGTTGAAGTCGTTAAGGAACACATCTCCCTCTTCTTCGAGAAGAAGTCCCCTGAAGGTGTCAGTTATGGCACGGGGCTGCTCGAATATCTCCTTTTGCATGAAGTGGCGGTAGCCACCCTTCTCTGCCATAACAGGGCTCCAGTCTATGGTTCTGGCAGGCTTTTCAACCTCCCTGCCCTCACTGTCCACAACCCTTAACGCTGAACCCGTCACAACCGCCACCTCACCATCGTCAAGGAATATCGCCCGTCTGGTTATGTTGAGTATTGCTGGAATATCGGAGGACAGAATTGCCTCGCCCTCTCCAATACCCACGACCAGCGGGCATTCCTTTCTTGCACCTATGATCTTGTCCGGCTCACGGGTGCTTATAACTGCTATGGCATAGGAGCCCTTTACAGCCTTAAGTGCCTCTATTACGGCCTCTTCAAGGCTATCTGCCTTCTCGAACTTTCTTGCAATAAGATGGGCAAGGACCTCTGTGTCTGTCTCTGAGCTGAAAGAGACACCCTCTTTTTTGAGTTCCTCTTTGAGTTTAAGGTAGTTTTCCACGATACCGTTGTGCACCACGGCCACGCCGTCCACCATGTGGGGATGGGCGTTTTCTTCTGTGGGTCTGCCGTGGGTTGCCCAGCGGGTATGCCCGATGCCTATGTGGCTTTCTACAGGGCTCTCTTTTACCTTGCTTACAAGGTTCTCTATCTTTCCGGGGCTTCTGTATCTTACAAATCTGCCGCCATCTATTACCACAAGCCCTGAAGAGTCATAGCCCCTGTACTCAAGCCTTTTAAGCCCATCTATTATCACATCCAGTGCGTTGCGGGGTCCTGTGTAGCCTACTATTCCGCACATAGCCCTTTAGCTCTCCATCCGTCTTTTAACCCAGCCCTTTATTATCTTCTGCTCTGGCCTTGAAAGAGAGAGTGCCCCATCGGGCACATCCTTTGTAATGGTTGAGCCAGCCCCTATGTAGGCACCCTTTCCCACCGTGACAGGGGCAACAAGCTGGGTATCGCTTCCTATAAAGGCACCATCTTTTATGATGGTTCTGTGTTTCTTTCTGCCATCGTAGTTACAGGTTATGGTGCCAGCACCTATGTTTACCCCTTTACCTATGGTTGCATCGCCAAGGTAGGAGTGGTGGTTTGCCTTGCTACCCTCTTTTATGTGGCTCTTCTTTACCTCAACGAAGTTTCCGATACGCACATTGTCGTCTATCCTACACTCAGGTCTTAGCCTTGCAAAGGGCCCTATGGTAACATTCTTACCTATCCGTGAGTCCTCTATAACTGTAAAACTCTTTATGGTTGTGCCATCACCTATACGAGAGTCCTTTACCTTTACACCCTCCTCTATGGTGCAACCCCTGCCTATGCGTGTATCTCCATAGAGATATACACAGGGATGTATGGTGGTATCTCTGCCAACCCTTACACCATAATCTATGTATGTATTGGAGGGGTCTTTTATCGTAACACCCGAGAGCATGAGCCCCTGAAGGATTCTCTGCTGCATAAGTCTTTCAGCCTCTGCAAGCTCCACCCTTGTGTTAACACCCATCACCTCCTGTGGCTCGGTGTGTGTGAGGGCAGCCACCCTGTAGCCCCTTTCAATGGCAATACCTATAAGGTCTGTAAGGTAGTACTCGCCCTGTTTGTTGTTTCTACTGAGTCTTGTAATATTCTCCCTTAAAAACTCTGCATCGAACACATATATGCCTGCATTGACCTCGTTGAGTGCCCTTTCGTGCCCTTTAAGGTCTTTCTCTTCCACTATAGCGCAGACCCTGCCTTCCTCATCCCTCAGCACCCTGCCGTAGCCTGTGGGCTCATCCAGTATGATTGAGATGAAGGTAACAGCCCCCTTCTCTTTTCTGTGGAATCTTACCAGTGCCTTAAGGGTTGTGGTGGTTACAAGGGGCACATCGCCTGATAGAACGAGCACATCGCCCTTGAATCCATCGAGTAGCTTCATGGCATGAGCCACTGCATCACCTGTGCCGAGTTGCTCTGGCTGATGGGCAAAGCCAACGGGCTCGCCCTTGAAAGCCTCCTTTACCCTTTCTGCATGGTGGCCCACGAGGATGACTATCCTTTCAGGCTTCAAGGATTTTGCACTCTCAAGGGGATACCTTCCCATGGGCACCCCACAGATAGGGTGCAATACCTTGGGAAGCCCTGAGCGCATCCTTTTACCCAAGCCACCTGCAAGCACTATGACCGATAGAGCCTTCATAATCTATGGGATTATACCAAAGGATAGGTTTTTCCTACAAGCAATAAAATACTTTGAAAAATCCCCTTCTGTCTGCTATATATTCAGTTATGACTGTTACCAGAGAGGACATAGAGACCCTGTATCAGAACATCCTGCGGCTCAAGCGGGAATACGAGCAGTACTTCAGCCGCATCCTTGACCGCGAGCCCATCGACTTAAGGAAAGAGGTTGAGCGTGCCATCCTGCGCTACACCTCCACACCCATAAACAACACTGCCCTTAAGTTCAGGCTCAACACTGTGGTTGCAACCTTCAACTCCTACCGCCAGTACTGGAACCGCATGCTTCGTGCAATGGAAGAGGGCAGACTTAGAAGAAGCCCCGAGACAGGTGCCTTCGTTACCACAACAAAACCCTCACCAGTAGAAAAGCCCACATCTGCTGCTTCAGACCCGCTTAAGAAGGTCTACGATGAGTACCTTGCCCTCAAAAAACAGCATCATGGGGCTGCAAAGGATGTATCCTTTGAGAAGTTCAAAAAGACCATAGAGGAACAGAAAAAGAAAATTCAGGAAAGCCGTGGCATAAAGGATGTGGAGCCCCGCACGATAGTAAAGGACGGCAAGGTGCGTATAGCCTTCGTTGCAAAGAAGAAGTCCTCTTAGTCGAGCCTGCCTCCTGCAAGCTCAAGCTGAAGCCTTAAGAACTCAACCCTTTCGGCTGCCTTTCTGTGTTCGGGGTCGTCCTCTTTTAGTGCCTTAAGCTTCTCTTCCGCCTCTTTGAGGTCTTCCTTTACCCTATCGGTATCCACATCCTCTCCCCTTACAGCCACATTCACAAGAAGGTTGGTCCTATCGGGCCAGACCTCTGCAAAGCCGCCGTCCACGACAAAGGTCTCACTCTCTGCCCCATTCTTCCAGACAACGCGGCCCGGCCTTAAGGTGGTTATAAATGGGGTGTGTTCTCTTAATACCCCGAACTCACCATCCCTTCCGGGGGCTGTAACCTCTTCCACCTCTTTTGAAAGCACCACCCTTTGAGGGGTTACTATTTCAAGCAAAAACACACCTGCCATGGTTTTAAGCCTGTGCCTTTAGTTTTTCTGCCTTCTCGAGGGCTTCCTCGATGGTGCCCACCATGTAGAATGCCTGCTCGGGTATGTCGTCGTGCTTGCCTTCCACGATTTCCTTGAAGCCCTTTATGGTATCCTTGATGGTTACATACTTACCGGGGGTTCCTGTGAACTGCTCTGCCACGAAGAAGGGCTGCGAGAGGAAGCGCTGAATCTTCCTTGCCCTTGCCACGATAAGTTTATCCTCTTCAGAGAGTTCGTCCATACCGAGTATGGCTATTATGTCCTGAAGGTCCTTGTATTTCTGCAGAATCTGCTGCACCTTTCTTGCCACACCGTAGTGCTCTTCGCCCACTATGTGGGGCTCAAGTATTCTGGAAGTCGAATCCAGCGGATCCACTGCAGGATATATACCGAGTTCTGCAATCTGCCTTGAGAGAACCGTTGTTGCGTCCAGATGGGCGAACGTTGTTGCAGGAGCTGGGTCTGTAAGGTCGTCTGCTGG
>DRQE01000063.1 GCA_011371515.1 Deltaproteobacteria bacterium | reverse complement strand
TCAACAGGTATGGCGCGTTTTTTGCCATCACCTGCCTCTACATAGATGGTGTTGTCCTTTCTTCGTAGCCTTCCGTTTGTGAATATGTAGTACTGCCGTGGCATCCGTTTAGCTCCAACAAAGCTCAAAGTATGCGCACTTGGGGCAATAGGGTTTTCTTTTTACCTCTGGAGGACGCTTCTTCGACAAAACCTCTTTTATTCTTACCAGTGCTTTTTCAATCTCTTTGCAAGCCTCCGTGGTAAGTAAAACCTCTTCTTTTCTTCGCATGGCAGGGTAGTTTATAATACCCTTCTTCTCCACACCAAGCTGGCGCAGGTAGTAGAGATAGTAGAGTATCTGCAACCTGTCAGCCGCCTTGAGGCGGTTGGAGAGCTTTACCTCTCCTATCTTATCTGTTCCCATTATGTCTATGTTTATAAGGTTGTCTATAAGGAGTTCCCTTTTAGGCTCCCTTCTGTAAGAGTCTTCACCAACGAGTTTCCCTATGAGCACGGCATCAAAGCCGTGCTCCATGGTGATACCCCTGTCGAAAAGCCAGAGCTTGCGCTCGCACACAACGAGGTAGTTTACCCTTATACCAGTGGTCTTAAGGCTTTCGAAGTCAAAGTCTTTCATGGTTAGATCATCTCGCCTTCGTCTGGGCTCTCGGGGGTAAGGGCTATACCATACTCGTGGTCATACTCGACATTGAGCAGAAAAATATCCTTTACGAGCTTGCAGACATCTTTCACTCGATAGTGTGGAAGCGTAACGGAAAGGCTCATAATCTTACGCATGGAGGCAAGCCTTTCTCTCAGTGGCAGGCGAGGTGTCTTTAGCTTATCAAGTTCACCTATAATAAGTTCTTCGTATTCTCTGTAAACGCAGTATGGTATGCCCGTAATGCTTGCCATCTTTCTGAAAAGCCACTGGGCTTCTCCTTTATTTTCTGCTTCGAAGCCAAGGTCGAGGAGTTTGTAGAAGTCATCGAAGTCTTTGTAGAATCTGGTATGGCGAATCTTCTCTTCATCGAAGACCCTTTCCATAAGCTCCTGTTTTGCCTCTTCTGTAAGTATCCTGCCATCGAACTCTATAAGGGCGTCTTTTGTAAGCTCTACTATGTCGGTGTTGTATATGGCACCACTGTCAGAGGGCTCATCTGTTGCCACTATTATGTTTGGTGGAGAGTTTCGGGGTAGTATGCGAGCTGGAGCCCTGTAAATTCTACCCATCCGCTGCACAAGAGAATCGAGCGTTGCAACCTCTGTAAAGAGCACATCGTAGTCTATATCAAGGGATGCCTCGACAACCTGTGTGGTAATCCATACAAAAGGCATGCTGTCAGTGCTCTGTATGGCTTGCTCTTTTTCCCTTCTATCTTTGAGTATGAAGCCCGAATGCAGCAGGCCTGCAGGAACCCTATCTTTAAGCAGCCTGAAGACCTCCTGTGCCCTTCTTATTGTGTTGACTATGACCAGAGCCCTTTTGCCCTCTTTACAGGTTGCCACTATTGAGTCTGTAAGCGCTGTTATGGGTCTATCCTCAAGGCAGAGCTTGTGTTTTTCTACGGTGGTAAGCTCTTTCAGGGTTGCCACATCCTTAAGTCTGTCTCTTATAAAAGGATGTACCGTTGCACTCATAAAGCAGAACCTTCCGCCAAGCTGCGCTATCTCCTGAAGTCCCTTTACTATTATTGCCAGTGTTTCTGGCGAGTAGCTCTGGGGCTCATCGAGCACAACCTTGGAATACATAAGTGTTGCGTAAATCTTCTCATAGCCATTCCACTTGAATGTTGCCGTAAAGAGCTGGTCGGCGGTGGTAACCGTAAGGGGCATCGAGAGCTGGCGGGCACTCTGTAGCCTGTAAAGGGCTTTTTCAAACTTTGTGTTCTCACGGGTTTCATCTTCAATGTAAAGATATGTATCGCCGTGGAGTATACCGACTTTCTCTTCCGTGAATATGGCTTTGAGCCTTTCGTACATGGCATTTACAGATACTCTTACAGGAAGTGTATAGAACGCCTTGTCAGTGTCTATCCAGCTGAGGGCAAACTCTGTTTTGCCTATGCCTGTAGAGGCTGTAAGCATCACATTGGAATCTTTAAGCTCAAGGGCTCTTTTCTGAAAGCTCTTTAAACCCTCAAACCTTATGCCCCTTTCTCTGGATTTTCTTTCAAGATAGGCAAGGAGTTTTTCCTGCGGGCTCTCTATTCTTTCGTTCTCAACCCTTATGTCGTAGCCTGCTGAAGCGCTGTGGTCAAGCCTGTGCAGCAGCCCCTTTAGAAGTATGAAGAGCCTTGTTCTTCTGTGAGTGTCTTTTCTGCCATAATAAATGTCCTCGAGCATGCTGTAGTAGTCATCCCACAGGTTTGCTTCTGGGTTGAAGCCATACTCTTCGAGCCACTTAAGGTTGTTGCGCTCCTTCGATAGGTCTTTATGTATAACTTCTTTGAGCTCCTCTTCAGAGAACTCTATCTTCCTTGCATGATGAAAGGCTATTGCGTAAAGGAGCATACATAGAGCCTCACCATCGAGGTCTTCTGGCAGAAAGGCTGGTGAAAGGTAGTTGTGGGGAACTTCGGTTTTGGCTGGTTCTGGCAGAGGTTTTTCCTCGAGAATTCGCCGCAGCCTGTTCTGAAAGGCTGTAGAGACCTTTCCCACATCGTGGTAGACACAGGCAAGCTTGAGCAGGTGCCAGAAATCTTTACCCTCTGAAAGGGCATCTATCTTCTCTCCATACAGGGCTTTCAAGACCTTAATGTTTTCAACAAGCCTTTTTGTGTGCTCTTCAAGGCTTTCGGCTGTGTGGCTACCATTCTGCCAGTAGATTTTTGCGTAGTGGCTCATGCTGGAAGGTCGCCTATAAGCTCTACGATGCGCCCCTCTTTCCCCTCTTCACGGTCAAAAAGGTGGGTGCCGCTTTCTATCCTGCCGTTGTCCACATAGACCACATCCACTTTTGTGAAGTAGCGAAGACCCTTTATTACTTCATATTTGAAGTTCTGCCTGTAGTTTATGCCAGAAAGTGCGCAATTACAGGCGGTCTCTTTTTTAAGGTATATACCATAGTCTATGGTATGAGCTTTTCTTGGGGTGAAACTTCTCTTTTCAGGCTCTATGAGTTCTACGGAGTCTATTCTCGCAACATCCTCGTATCTACCTATGTGTGGATACTCTGCTGTAAGAAGGTTTTCTCTGAACACTTGGAGGTGTTCTTCTGGCGCAAGGATGTACAATGTGAGTTCCACATCGAAAAGGTTCGCCACATAGGTGGGCGTTTGAGACAGCGTCTTTCCAAAACCTTCAAGCAGAGGATAGCCCTGTTTGGTGCGTTCCTTTCTGTCGAACTTTATAAGTGTCTGCAGGTCGTACACAACTGCTTCTGCCCCGCCCTGTATACACATACTGAGTGGTATGTACTCTTTTGCCCCAACCACTGTGTGAAACCAGCCCCTTATGGTAGAAAGTGGCGGAAGGGGATAGGTGTCTATAAAGCCGAAGGACAGGGGCTTCCTGTAGTTTGCAAATAACTGATGTGCCCTTACCTTAAGCACCCGCATAGTGGCTTTTTACCTCTTCTTTAAGATGTTCAAAGAAGCCATCCATGTCGACTGCGGTGCATACCCCGGAAAACTCCTCTTCGTTGTGCCAGAAACCCTTTATGTAGCCTATACGGGTTTTGCTTTTTATATCTTCTCCGTTGAACTTCACCGCGGTGGTGGACTTGAGTGGTTCAGTATCTATCAGGTATTTACCACTTTCTCCATCGTATGCCACCTTTATTCTATTGAGAAAGAAGGGGTTCTTAACATCATACACCCCGCCTATGGCAAAGAGCGGGTTGAGGTTTTCTGTTCTGCCCTTTATGTCGCGGTTTAGAATCTTTACCGCATCGAGAAGCATGGATAGTCTTTCAGCCCGTGTGGCGTTATCGAGTGTGGTGCCATCGTTGGGGTCATAGCCCAGTCTGTCCATATCTACTGTAATGGTATAGGAGTAAAGACTATGCTGATGTTCGAACTGAAAAGGATTTGGATCCGCCCCCGTTCTATCGGCAAAATTCTTGTTGGTGCCGAACTCAAGGTCGTACATGAATGGCTCGAGGGCGACCGCAGGAGATAGTCTTACAACCGCTGGCCTTGTCTGGGTTTTGCCATCGTTGTCTTTGCTCTTCCTCTTTGTCTTCATGTAGCCGAAAAGGTCTGCCTCCATGTAGTCTTTTATCGTTATGTCAGGATGGAACTGAACCACCTTTTGCTCTTTGTGGAGCGGGTCTTTTTTGTCCCTGTCCATACCAAAGGTATCTTTGAGGATTCTGTAAAGCTCGTATCGTATCGCCTGTCGCGATAGATAGGCATATAGCCTGCCGCTTCTTGAAAGTTTTTTAAGTTCTGAAATATTGCCCACCCCTTCTCCATAGTTCATGCTCATGCCGTCGAAGACCAGTGTTATGGTCAATCCCTTACTCATTCTTGTTACCTCCTTCAAAGGATTTGTTCAGAAGCCCGTTTACAAAGCTGTATCCAAGAGGATGGAAGTTTGCCCTATTGTCCAGCGCCTTTACGAATATGGAAGGCACCTCCATCTTAAGGTGCATGTAGGTACGCATAAGGGTGTCCATGAAGGTGTTTCTATCGTCTGTGCGCAGGGCGTTAAGAAGCCTGTAGGCTATGGAAGGTATCTTGTTTTCCGCCCCTTCTGAAAGGTGTTTTTTGGCAAGCTCTTCTCCTTGTCTGTACACAAACCATAGTTCATCTGTTGATACACCCATATCAAACCTCCTTACTGTTTGAAGGTATTTGCATATAAGTATGTTTATGTTCTGCAGGTGCCATGGGTTTGCAGACATCCTGTAGGCACTGCCTTCTCTCTTACTCAAAAGAAGGGTTCTTGCCAGTTTGTAAAGATATGTATGGCCAAGCTGGTCTTTTATAAAGAGCCCGATGAACTCTGGCAGTATGCGGTACCACTCGTCGTTTATACGGTACTTAAGTTTTGCAAGCCTCCGCAGGCTGTGGTGTTCGTTTTTTAAGAACTTTGCCTTTCCCCTCGTTATGTTCAGCGTGTAGACCTGCGGAAGAACCTCGCTTGAAAGGTCGAGCTCTATGAGGGATATGTTCATAAGAGAGTACTCTGCCTTTATTTTTTCTTCGCGTAGCAAAAGCTCTGTAAAGAACTCTACGAGAAAGTTCTCTGTAACATCTTTTTTGAGTTGTTCCTGTAGAAGAAGGTTGTCGTTGTAAAGTTCTTTAATCGAGGAGTCTCTGTTTACGAAGAGAAAACTTATCTTCTTTCCTTGCGATGTATCGGTAAAGCCTGCAAAGGCAGAGAAGTATATTATTTCACATATATCGCAAAGGGGTAATTCTGAGCTAAAGTTCCACACCAAATTTACAGCACTTTTATTGAGCCCGAGAAAAGAAGACACACCTGTATCGAAGGAACAGCCATGTTTTGCCTTTCTGTCGCCACAGTTCATGCACAAAAGGTGTTTGTCTTTTTTGGTCGAGTCTTGGAGGAGGGGTTCCTCGAAGTCTTTAGAGAACTTCTTTTTCAACTCTTTGGTTATGGTTCTGTTTAGAAAACTCTTCTGTCCGTAAATTCTGTTAAGGTATATCTTTGTATCACTTTCCACGAAGTCTTCTTTTTGTTCTTCCAGTATCTCAATGGCTTTTTTTACAAGGTTGGGTAGTTCCTCGGGTGTTTTCTTGAGGGTGCCTGCTGTAACGGGCTTGCCTGTTTCTGCCTCAAGTTTGTCCTTAAGGAGCTTGAAACCCTGTAGTATGTTGGCAAAGCTTTTTATCTTATCTGCTTCATTGTCATCAGAGGCAAGAATATTTTTCAGTGTTTCCACTCTGCCGCTGTATCTTCCATACTTTTCGAAGGCAGCATTGAAGAACTTTTCTGTATAACCCCTGAACACACCTCTTTCAAACTCTATGTAGTTTTGTCCAACCTCAACCAAACTCTGTTTGTCAAGAGAGGCATTGCCTGTAAGGATTTTTATAAACCCCACGATGCCAGCATTATAGAACCAATCACCAAGATAGACCCTTTCTTTCATCTTCCCTTTTACCCTAAAAGTTCCAACATGCCAAAGCCCTGTCCCCTTCTAAGTCCCATGCCTGCCTCATAAAGCAGTTGCAGGTCTTCCGGTGCCCCAGATAGCCTGAATATACCTTCGAAACAGGTAAGCACCATAAATGGCTTTCCCGTCTGCTCCCGGAAACCTTTGAAAGTGTGCTTTACCACCTGCTTT
>DRQE01000062.1 GCA_011371515.1 Deltaproteobacteria bacterium | reverse complement strand
ATTTTATGACCATCATTCGGCCACATTTTTTACAGGGTATGTCTGTTGGTTCTTCCTGTCCTTTGATGGTTTGCATCTCCTCTTTGGCACGCTCGAGGTCCTCACGGAAGCGGGAATAGAACTCTTTTATCACATCTATCCACTTGAGCTTACCCTCTTCCACACGGTCGAGTTCCTCCTCCAAGTGGGCTGTGAACTGCACATTCAGTATGTCAGGAAAGCTTTTGACAAGAAGTTCGGTTACGAGAAAACCCAGCTCCGTTGGCTTAAGCCTGCCCTTTTCCTTTACCACATAGCCCCTGTCCTGTATGGTCGAAAGAATCAGGGCATAGGTTGATGGCCTTCCAATACCCTTCTCTTCGAGCTCTCTTATGAGGCTTGCCTCTGTGTAACGGGGTGGCGGCTGGGTAAAATGCTGGCGCGCCACGAGGTCGAGGAGCTTGAGAACCATGTCTTTTTCAAGGGGTGGTAGCTTCTTTTCCTCTTCGCTTTCCTCGTCAGTCTTCTCTTCGTAGAGGATTGTAAAACCATGGAACCTGACCACTGTGCCCACTGCCTGAAAGGTGTATTTGCCGGCTCCAATTGATACGCGGGTCTGGTCGAGTATGGCATGATGCATCTGTGAGGCAACGAACCTTTTCCATATTAGCTCATAGAGTTTCCACTGGTCTTCTGTAAGGTAGGGCTTTACATACTCTGGGGTGTATTTCATGTTCGTGGGCCTTATTGCCTCGTGCGCTTCTTGGGCTGTCTTTTTACTTTTGTATACATTGGGTTTTTTGGGCAGATACTCTTTCCCGTAGGTTTTCTCTATATAGCCTCTTACTGCCTGTATGGCTTCTGGGGCTATGCGGTGTGAGTCGGTACGCATGTAGGTTATAAGCCCTGTGGGCCCTTCTTCGCCAAGGTCAACACCCTCGTAGAGTTGCTGGGCTATGACCATGGTCTTCTGGGCTGAAAAACCGAGTCTGCGGGAGGCTTCCTGCTGGAGTCTGCTCGTTATGAACGGAGGGGCAGGGTTGCGCTTTCTCTGTTTCTGCTCTATCTCTTCTACTTTGAATGTTTCGCCCTTAAGCTCACTGACTATGCTTTTTGCCTCTTCCTCCGTAGATATGGTAATCTTTTTTCCGTCTTTCTTTACCAGCTTTGCCTCGAAGCCATCGAAAATAGCGGTTATTGACCAGTATTCCTGCGGGACGAAGCTTTCTATCTCGCGTTCGCGCTCACAGATAAGGCGCACTGCCACAGACTGCACCCTTCCGGCACTGAGCCCCATCCTTACCTTCTCCCACAGAAGGGGGCTTACCTGATAGCCCACAAGCCTGTCAAGCACCCTTCTTGCCTGCTGGGCATCCACCTTGTTCTTGTCTATCTCTGTTGGGTGTGCAATGGCTTCTTTTATGCCCTTCTCTGTTATCTCGTTGAAGAGCACGCGTTTTATGATGCCTTCTCTTCTGCCGTTGAGCACCTCCTTTATGTGCCAAGCTATAGCTTCGCCCTCACGGTCGGGGTCTGGACCAAGGAAGATGATGTCCGCATCTTTGCTCGCCTTTTTAAGCTCCTTTATTACCTTTGCCTTGCCCCTTATGATTTCGTAGTGTGGCTCGAAGTCTTTGTCTATGTCCACACCCAGCTTGTTTTTTGGCAGGTCTTTTATGTGCCCTATGGAGGCCATAACCCTGAAGTCCTTACCAAGGTATTTGTTTATGGTGCGTGCCTTTGCAGGAGATTCCACTATTACGAGAGATTTCTTCATAGATTGCTTCCAGTACCTCCGTCATTTCTTGATTTTTTCAGCAGGAAGAAACTTTCCTGTGGCGATAAGAAGGTGTTCAGAACATCAGGCAGTTCTTTTAACGAAAAACTTGCCCGGTCTTTGTTCTATAAACCCCTTCAGCTCCATTGTAAGAAGCAATGAGGCGAGCCTGTCCACAGGCAAGCCACTTCTTTCAACGATGCTATCTATGTGAAGGGGCTCGTCGTCGAGAACCTTGAAAATGAGTTCCTCTTCTCTGTTTATCTCAACTGTACTTTCTGCCTCTTCTGTAGAGGTATGACAGTGCTCTGGAAAGAGGACAGAGAGCACATCCTCCACATTCTCAACGAGTATGGCTCCTTCTTTTATGAGCCTGTTTGTGCCTCCACTTTTCTGGGAGTCTGCCCTTCCCGGAAGGGCAAACACCTCTCTTCCTGCCTCAAGTGAGAGCCGTGCGGTCATCATTGCCCCGCTTCTAACAGGAGCTTCCACCACCACAACACCACCTGTGAGCCCGCTTATTATCCTGTTTCTTACAGGAAAGTTCTTTGCAAGCGGAGGGGTGGAAAGGGGAAACTCCGTTACAATAAGGCCCTGCTCCTTTATTTCCTCGTATAGACGCCTGTTTTCCTTTGGATACACAACATCTATACCTGTTCCGAGTACGGCTATGGTGTTGCCACCTTTTGAAAGCGCACCTCTGTGTGCCCAGGTATCACAGCCACGGGCCATACCGCTTACCACTGTTATGCCTGCCTCGGATAAGCCTGCTCCGAACCTTTCTGCCATCTGCCTGCCATAGGAAGAAGCGTTGCGTGTGCCGACAACAGCCACAGATGGGCTCGATAGAAGCTCTTCCCTTCCGAGGACATAAAGTGCCAGAGGTGGATCGTATATGTGGCGCAGACACTCTGGATAGAGAGGTGAGTCGAAGGTTACAAACCTTACACCTCTGGCGAGGGCAAGGTCTATCTCTTTTCTGGCTGCATCAATGAGAGCCTGTGCATCGGTCCTTTGAGATGCCATGCTGTAGAAGACCTCTTCCACCGTGCTGCCCTCTTCGATGGCAGCACGCACAGACTTGCCCATCCCCCTCATCATGGAAAGGGAAAGCCAGTATTTAAGGTGTCCTGTGTCTTCTGTCTGCATCATAAGAGTTTTTCTGCCTTCTTTACCTGCGTGGTGTTCACACTGTCTCCCACGCGAATTTCCCTGTAGCTTTTAATGACTATTGCTGTGGATGTGTCCTCCACCGTATCTATTACGAGGGCTATGCCTATAAGCTCCGAGGGTATCTGAATATCCTTATGCTGGAGAGGGTCTTTCAGCACCTCTTTCTTACGGTATATCTCAAGGAGATTACCCTTCTTGAGCCCATCTTTTGAGCCCTTGTCTATGTAGACGATGTCGTATTTTGCAAGTTCCTGTTTGCCCTCGAGGGATGCCACGATAACTCCACTGACGCTGGTGGATGCCTCTTTTACAACCACCTCTTCGGGAAGCTCGCGATAGGGCAGAAACCTCGTGCCAACCTCCACCTCGGAGTAGCTCTCCTCTATTATGGCTTCTGCAGGCTCTCCGGGTTTTACTATTTTTAGAATGCCTATGTTCTCTATAATGTTACCCATGTATTCGCCTGTAACGGGGTGATGCACTTTGTTGAGTTTTCTGTATAGAATAAACCTCTGTCTAGCCTTTACATCTTCATCCTTTGTGGATACAAATACCTCGTCTCCTTTTACGAGAAGAAATTTCTTCCTCTTGGCACGCAATATTACGCCACTTTCGTCGAGTGCCTTTTTGGTCACAAAGCCACTTCTTGCCATTCTGGGATAGGTAAAGGAGAGTTT
>DRQE01000061.1 GCA_011371515.1 Deltaproteobacteria bacterium | reverse complement strand
TCTGGTAGCTCTTTGACCACACAGCCAGCAATCAGAATGGCAAGAAATATGTATACAACCCTTCGAAGCATGTATTAGTCGCCTTCCAAGAATATCTGTACCCTGTTGCCGTCTATGGTGTAAATTCTGTTCTTTCCATCTATGTATATGTAGCCGGGGTTATACAACTCTCCCGGAGAGACCCCTTTTCTTAAAAGCAGATGTTGCAGCACCCCTTTATCATTGAATACCAGTATTCTTCCACTGTGTCGGTCGAGCACATATATATATCCCCTTGAGTCAACGGCAACGCTTACAGGAAAGCGCATAAGCTTATTATTACTTGTCCCAAATCTTCTTACAAGTCTACCGGTGTTGTCGAATATATAGACTTTACGGCCTATTGTATCCACCGCATATATGTAGCCACGGCTATCCACCTTTACATCGGAGAATCCATAAAGCCCTTTGAGCTCTGGCTCTATTGCTTTAACGAGTGTGCCATCCCTTTTTAAGATGAGTATTCTCTTGTTGAGTCTGTCGGTTACCACAAGGTTTTCCTTTTCGTCAAGGCTGAGTCTTCCTGCCACAAACTTCTTCTTACCATCAAGCCCCTTTATTTTCAGCGGCACAATCGCCTTATTCTTCACATCGACAAACTTTATCTCCCCTGTCTTTGCATCGGTTATGTAGAATTCTCCTGCCGATGTCTTTACTATACCGAGCGGTATGGAGAACCCCCTGTGCGAGAGCTCTGAAAGATACCTGAACTCCTCGTCAAAGGATACGAGCCGTTTATTTCCACTGTCTGCCACATATAGCCTTTTCTTTGTGCCGTCATAGAACAGCCCACCCGGCTCTTTGAGTCTTCCCATGAACTCATCTATCGCTATTAGTGAGATGAGCCTTACCCTCTTGGTCTCTGCCCCGATGGCACCGTTTGCCCACAGTGCCACAAGCAATAAGGCTACTACCAGTGGCCTTAACCTCGGGATATTTACTATATTTGATGACACTTTATACATAGCTCCATAACCTTTCCTGCCCTCAATATGAACTCCTCTGGTGAACCCATGGGATTATGGCATGTAGAGCAGTTCATGGGCTCTCTGGAGCGAGGGTCTATCGCATCGTCTCCCACAGGGTGGGTGAACCTTCCCTGTGAGGGATGGCATCCTTCCATAGAACAGGTATTGTCTCCTGCAGCAAGCATGTATCTTGCGTTAGAGCCATGGGAGACATGGCAGTCGAGACACTTCTTGAGGTCAGGGTGTATATATCTTGCACTGTGTGTGAAGCTTCTTGTATCCTCGTGACACTGCCAGCAGGTCTTATCCTCTCTATCTCTGAGCAGTGCCCTCTCATCACTTGCGTGGGGTGTATGACAGTCGGCACAGAAGTTGTCATCTTTGCCAGCCATAAGGTGGCTATACCGTTTGTAAAAGCTCTGCATAGAATTTTCGTGACAATCGAGGCACATGGTGTAATCGGCTTTTACGATCTCTTTTGAGCCCTGCTTGTGACATACATTGCACTTACCCTCGGCAAAGGGTGCGTGCACATTTGCCTTTATTATGCCCCTGTTGTCGGAAGAGTGTGGACTGTGGCATGAAAGACATTGTGTGCCGCTAACATTGAGACCCGAATGTGCTGTGCGCAGAGTCTTTGAGCCCCCCTTATGGCAGGATATACACATATTGTTCTTTACGATAAGCCCCTCCAGTGTGGAGCCATGTGGATCGTGACAGGTGGTGCACCTGCCCTTTCTCACCTCTGGATGGACAAACTTCTTTCCCTCTATATTCTCTTTCTTATGACATCCGAAACATAGCTCTGCCTCGGCACCTTTCAAGAGAGCCCTCTTATCACTTGAATGGGAGGCATGACACTCAAGACACAGCCCCTCCACAACCGGCTGGTGTACCACATTGCCCTTAAGGAGTTTATCCTTCTTGTGGCATCCGTAACAGAGCTCGTCTCTGCTTTCTCCTATGAGGTTTTTGTGCTTCGAGGCATGGGGATTGTGGCATGCCGTACACTGCCCGCCTGCAACAGGCTTGTGCACCCTTTTTTTGTCGAAAAAGCCTGCCACCTCTTTGTGGCAGTCGGCACAGAGCTTTCTTGTATCCTTCTTGGCGGCAGAGGCTGTGCCATAACAGAGCACAACCACACTAACCACCGCTATAAGATATGTGACGATACCGGCTCTTCTCATGTTATGTTACCATCCAGAAAATTATATACGGCTATGACACCTTTTACAATCACCATCTTTGAATGGCTCATGCAACACCTTATGTAGCAAGCCCCTGTCTTTGCTCATATGTGGTTCGTGGCAACCGAGGCAATCAGAGCCCTTTATGCTTATATTACTGTGAGCCGTGGTAATGGTTTTTGTAGATACATCGTGGCAGCTATTACACAGACTGCGCCCATCTGCCTGAAGGAGCCACCGCTCTGTGGTGGAATGAGACCTGTGACACTCCGCGCATCCACCATCTTTTACCACCTTGTGGACGAACACACCGTCCTTTTCCACCTCTTTCTTCAAGTCTTTGTGACAGGAATAACAGAGTGCATCCAGAGGTCTTGAAAGTGCCCACTTGAGCTTACTTCCATGTGGCCTATGACATGTGGTGCACTTGCCATCTTCGAATGGCTGATGAACTGTACTCTTTGAGAGCTCCTTTTTGACAGGCTCGTGGCAGCTATAACACACCTCTGGCACATCTGTCAGAAGCTGATAGGGGCTGTTACTTGCATGCGCATTGTGGCAGGCAAGACACTTACCATCTTCAAACACCTCGTGACGCCCCTCTCTTGTTACCTCCCTTACGGTTGTATAGTGACACTCGAAACAGAGCCGCTCAGGGCTATCGGTAAGAAGAGCCTTATAAGAGGACCTGTGTGGCAGATGACAGGCAGAACACCTTCCCTGCTTCACACGGGGATGTACACTTACTCTGTCGAAGCTGCTCTTCTCAGCGGTATGACAGCTGTAGCACAGCTTGCCATCAGGCTTTACTATAAGGCCTGCCTCCTCTGAAGAGTGTGCGTCATGACACCTGAGGCATCCATTGTCACTTACAGGTCTGTGCACCACCTTGCCCGAAAAGTCGGTCTTCTTGTGGCAATCGTAACACAGCATATCGGGGGACTTTTTGAGGAACTTGTCTATATCTGCGGAGTGAGGCTCATGGCACCCGCTACACTGCCCCTCTTTGAGTGGTGTATGCATGTACTTTCTTGCCTGCTTCTTCTTGCTGTCCTCATGGCAGCTATAACAGAGAGTATCCTCTCTGGAGACAAGTTCGTATCTCTGGTCGGATGCGTGAGGGTCGTGACACTTTGTACACTCACCGAGGGGCTTATGCACAAACCTTCTCTTATCAAAACTTGCCTTAAGGTCTTTATGGCAGGAATAACACAGCTGGCTACCCTCAATGCGTGTCTTGAGGGGTTCTTTCGAGTCGGCTCTATTGTGACACTCTGTGCATGTCCTGTCCCCGAAGGGCTTATGGACGAAGTTTCTCACAAGGGTCTTGCCCTTGGAAAAATGAGGGGCGTGACACGAAAGACAGTCCGAGCCAGCCACCTTGTAGTTGAAGTGGCTCTTCCTGAATGTCCCGCTCGTTGGATCATGACAATCAACACAGAGCCTGTTGCCATCATCCTTCAGATTGTAAGAATACTTTGATGAGTGTGGCTCGTGGCAGCTATCACACCCTTTGTCTATAGCCTTATGAACCGTCTTGCCCTGAAAATCTTTCCTCGGGTGGCAGTTGTAGCAGAGCTCATTTCCTCCTTTAGTGGTAACAGCCCTGTATGGCGATGAATGGGGGTCGTGGCAGGAAAGACACTCTCCCTTTTTAAGGGGGGTGTGGGTGAACTTATTTTCCACATCCTCTTTCTTATGGCAGCGATAACACAGCGAGGCATCTTTACCCTTTAGTAGCACACCACCTATAAGCCCATGGGGCGAGTGGCATCCCTCGCATCTACCCTCTGCAACAGGGGTGTGCAGTCTTCCTTCTTTTTTGAATCTTTCCACATCCTCTGTGTGGCAATCCACACAGCTTCTTTTGACCACCCTCTGTGGTCCGTAACAGCCCCCTGCAAACACCAGTATGGCAAGGACGAATGTCAGAAGAAAGTATCTTTTCAAAGTAATCCTCCCTACTTAATAAAAGCGGGCAAGTTCTTCTTCGTTTATTTCTACCTTTACGATCTTTCTGAGCCGTTTAAGATATAGCTCAAGGGTCTCTTTGAACTTCTTCCTTCCAATGGTTATGTCTATCTCCCGCTTCACCTTTTCCAAGGGAAGGGGCTTACCTTCTCTGTAGTCATTGATTTTATATATAATAAAAAGCCTTCTGTTTTCAACAGGTCCTACCACATCTCCCTTTTTTGCCTTCTTTATGAGCGCCAGTGCCTTGCGGGGCAGATTTCTCTCCGAGACCCAGCCAACAAGCCCTCCTCTTATGCGCGATGGATCCACAGAGTGCTCTTTTGCAAGATACTCGAAATCTCCCCCTCTTTCAAGCTCTTTTAAGATCGAGTCTGCAAGCTCTCTGTTACCAACGGCTATAACACTTATATTATATTTATCGGGCTCTTTGTATTTTTCTTTGTTCTTCCTGTAGTATTGCTCTATCTCTTCTTCCTTTACCTTTATAAGGGGCAGAATTACCCTGTCTTTGAAGACCTCCACCAGAATCTTTCTTCGGTAGAGCTCTATCTTCTTTTTAAGCTCGGGGTCTCTCTCGTAGCCTCTGCTGAGTGCCTCCTTATCGAGTAGTGCACGAAGTATCAGGCTGTCAAGAGCCTTCTTTTTTGTCTCCATGTCGTACTTTTTCATCCGCTCGAGCTCTCTTAAAAGCTCTATCGCATAGATGGGCTTGTCGTCTACACGGGCTACAACCTTTTTGTGAGCATCTTTTTTGATGGAATCCTTTGTGAGGGCTTTGAGCACATCCTCGTATGTCTCTATTCTTGCCTTTCTGCGAAGGCTTTTGAAGTATTCCTTCTCCCTCTCTTTTAGCTTCTCGGCATAAAGTGCCCTCTCTATGGTGTATCTTTCTTCCTGTGTGGGTTTGTCTCTGTCGCCCTTTTTCATCTTCTTCCTGTAGTATTCGAGGACATCCTCTTCTGTTACCTTTACCTTTTTGAGCACCTCTTCTTTTCTGAGTCTGTCCAGAAAGAGGTTCAGCTTGAACACCCTCATTGCCTCAAGGAAGGTGGGGTCTTTGTGGAGTCCAAGGTTTTCGGCCTCCATCAGCATAAGTTCTCTATCGATTAGCTCTTCGAGAAATTTGCGGTAGTTCTGTTTCCTGAAAGACTTATCTTCGCTTTCGGCAAGTTTTTTGCCCACCCTGTTCAGGGTGTGAAGCCTCTTTACCTCTTCCACAAATCTCTCTGTGGTTATAACCCTGTCCCCTACTTTTGCAACATAGGGCTCTTTCTTGAATATCGAGAAAAGAGAAAGGGCACCTGCCTGTCCACACAGGATGAGCATCACGAGAAGTGTCAGGAGGAAGTTGGTTGTGTATTTTCTCATAGGATATTTATGCACCAAGCTCCTTTCCTATTCTATCCTGTCTATCATCTCTTTTGCAATCTTCTTTGCAAGTGAGGTGGCAGACCTTACGAGCCCTATATCGAATATTATTATGTAGTCGTCTCCTCTTCTCTTTATACGCTCATACCAGAGGATACGGCCTGTTTTTGAGTCCACCATCCTTGCGGATATGCTCACCACAGGCACTCCTCCTCTTCCGTCGTCAAACTCCTCAACCGTGCCAGCCACCACTGCATCAACCTTAAGGCGTCTGCCAAGAACCTTGAGCCTTTCTATCTCCATCTCTCCTATGGTTGTTATGCGCTCCTGTATAAGGAATTGTTTTATATTACCGGGCTCTTCCACACGATACTTTCCACTCTTGAAGAGCTCTGCCACGTATATATCCGCAACTATCTTGCCAGCATCCTTTCTGCCACTTATATTGTTGAATGGAAGCACAGCAACCTTCTTAAGCCTCTTGTACTCCGAAGAGTTTACGAGCGTTGCAATGCCACCCTCCCTGTGGGTGCATCCTGCCCATGTAAAAACAAGTATAGACAATAATACTACACTTAAGAGTCTTTTCACAGCTTAAACTCCTTAAGTATCCTTTCAAGCATACTCACCGTCTCTTTAAGTCTTTCCCTGTCTATCTCTTTGTCCACCGCTATTGCGGAAAGTTCGTCTGCCACGGCGTTTAGCCTTTCTACCTTCGTCTTAAGTTTTGCCACCATCGTATTCAAGGCATCGGCAAGGTCGCCAATCTCGTCACCATCACGCACGGTGAACTTAACCCTCAGGTCTCCCTCACCAACCCTCTCTTTGAGCTCCCTTTCTATCCTGTAAAGGGGACCTGCTATCTTGTGAGGGAAGAAAAGCGCTATCACAACGGCAACGATAAGACCCACCAGAAAAGCCATTATTATGCCGGGCAGAAGGAAATCAAGAAAGTTTCTTGCCTGTATGTGGAACTGTCTGTATGTTTCTCCCACCTCTTGGTTCGACATGTAGAAGAATATAGCGGAAGAGAGCGCAAGCCCGAGCAACACCACCGAAAGGAGCTTGAATAAAAGCCTTATCTGCATCTGGCGCTTAATCGAATAGTTCAGCCTTCTCCTTCTCTCTTTTGTCCTGTTAGCCATATATGCCTCCTGAACAGTAAAATAAGGTTTCCACTTTCATTGCAATCCCTTGTGGCATCTGTTGCAGACCTCATCGAAGTCGAACCTTGCAAAATAAGGGCTATCCCCACCATGTGGGTAATGGCATGTAACACATGTTATAATACCGCCCTCTATGGTTGGCAGGTCTTCTGGTATCTCTATGTCTGCCCTTGTGCTCCTCACCCCCACAGGATGCGATATACCTGCCCTGTGGCACTGGGTGCAAACATATATGGTTGTATACCTTGCGTCTCTCAGTCCGTAACCGTGCTTGGAGCTTCCAACAATCTCTCTCATACTTACAGAGACCATAACGGGCTTCGGTGCCTTCATGTAGAGACAGAGATCAGCAGAGGATGCGGGTCTGAAGACCTTTATAGCAGGGTCCATCCACTCTTTCGTTTCACCAGAAACTTCCATACCATGGCTCGTGAGTACTCCCTGAGCAAACAACACACCCTCACTTATGCTTCTGTTACCAAACACATCCATAACCATTATTCTGTACCTGTATTTCTTATCCCTCTTGATACCCGAAAGCCTTACTCTGTGTTTCTTTATGAAGACCTTGAAGTTACGAAGCCTTTCTTTGTAACGCTCGTCACTCCAGTACTCAACCACACTTACAGCAGGCCTGTCTGTTTCGAAGTATAGGACACCTTCAGGTATTATACCCTCCTTTATACCGAGGAATCTTACGGTCTTGACAACAGGTGGGGCGCCGTCACCCTTTTCCACCGCTATGCGTGATGGCTTGAGCTTCAGGACTTTCTTCTGCAAAACCCCGTACCGTGGGGTCTTGAATGTCAACTCCACTTCGTATTCCTTGTCGAGCGAAAGTCCTGTAAGAAAGAATATACCTTCTTTGATGTTGCCCGGAAAGTAGAGTTCACCTTTTGCCTTTATCTGAAATTCTTCTATAATGTGGCACCTTCTGCACTCTCTATTTACATTGTTATGCCGGAATCTATACTTGTAGATTCCGGCATACACATCCTTCAAACCCCATCTTTCTGCCTCTTCGCCTGAATGGCATGCCTCACACTCTGTTTCTGCCCAGACAATCTTGCTGTATATCAATATGATGAAACAGGCAAATACATATAATGCTCTCTTACGGTAAAACTCCAACCTATACTTCCGCATAAAGATATATTAAAAGTCTTCCCACACATCTGCTTTGCCTTTCAACTTTGCGAAGGGCATCTTCTTTGTGAACACAGAGGGCACACTCTTCTTCAACTCAAGTTTGTTACCTGCTACATCGGTAGCGTACAGTATAAACTTAAGATCCCTTATGTCAACATCATCTCCCACAGGATACTCTATCTTTTCAGGTAGCCTGCCCTTCTCACCGCTGACTGTCTTCAGCATCTTTCCGTCTTTATCCAGTATCGTAAGACTCCACGATTTAATCTCTTCGAGCTCTGCTGACTCAAAGTTAAACAGTATAATTCCTTCAACCATATCCACAGATACATTGATACGTGGTGGTGTGGTCTTAACCCTTACCTTACGAGCCACAAGGGTTTCGTTGCCAGCGTTATCTACTACCACAAGGTTGAAGGAATACTTGCCATCTCTTACAAGCCATCCTTCTTCTGCCTCGCCTCTCCATATAAACTTTGGTGGTATGGCTCCGTAGCCATGCTCCATCTTGATGAGCTTT
>DRQE01000060.1 GCA_011371515.1 Deltaproteobacteria bacterium | reverse complement strand
GTCCTCATACCTGCTGCAGATACGATAAAGGATGAACTCATAGAAGAAGAGCTTCGGGCAGCCCGCTTAAAGGCACAGATTGTAAGGGGTGCTCTCTATGAGGCACTGCGTGCCTCAGACCTTGCTGTTGTAACCTCTGGCACGGCAACACTGGAGACAGCGCTTATCGGAACACCAATGATAATAGTGTACAGGGTATCCCCCCTTTCCTATTTTATCGGCAGATTCCTCGTTGGCGTAGAACACATAGGGCTTCCCAACATAGTGGCAGGCGAAGGGGGGGTGCCTGAGCTAATACAGAAGAATGTAACCCCTGAAAATATTGCAGCACAGATGTTTCGTATATTCACAGACGATAAAGTAAGGGCACACATGGTCGAACGCTTCAGGGATATAAGAAAGACCCTTTCAAAAGACGGCTCTGCCCCGCAGAGGGCTGCACAGATAATATACCAGATTGCATGCAGAGGAGACTGACCCCTATGGCTCTTTACTTAAGACTCTTAAAGTTTCTCGCTCCATACTGGTTCAAGCTGGTACTTGCTGTGGTGTGCATGGTTATCTTTGCCGTATCCAACGGTCTTATGGCATACCTTATAGGGCCTGCCATAAAGCTGCTCTTCGATAAAGAAAAGAACCCTGCGGGATACACTCTACCCGTGGATCTTACCGCAATCTTTTCCACCCAGAACATGCAGGTACTCCTGCCGCTGGCAATAATAGTGGTGGCAGTTATAAGGGGTTTAAGCTCCTATGGCAATACCTATTACATGGGCTATGTGGGCCAGCGCGTGATAGCAGACTTAAGAAAGACCCTCTACACCCACATACTGGAGCTTCCCTATGAGTTCTTTGTAAAGAACCCTGCCGGAGGGCTCACCTCAAGGCTTACCAACGACATAAATCTGCTTGAGAAGGCAACGGCAGACACCCTTATACATGCCTTCAAGCAGGGGCTATCGGTGGTGGTGCTTGCTGTAATAATACTTATGATGGACTGGCAGCTCGCCCTTATAGGTGGTATCGTCTTTCCACTTGCCATATATCCAGCCATGCGGTTCGGAAAGAAGATAAAAAACATCTCCCGCAAAGGACAGGGAACCCTTGGCGATATGGCATCCATAATATACGAAGCCCTCAAGGGCATAAGGGTGGTAAAGGGGTTCGGCATGAAGGACTACGAAACAAAGAGATTCGATCAGGAGAACGAACGGTTTGCCCGCTACAGAACGAGGGCAATAAAGATAAGGGGAATATCCAGCCCTTTCATGGAGACCTTTGCGGCAGTAAGTTTTGCCCTTACCATCTGGTATGCGAGCTACAGGATTTCTGCAGGCACCCTTACCCCCGAGGCGTTCATAACATTCTTTGCAGCCATAGTGATGCTCTACCAGCCTGTAAGGGTGCTGAACGGCGTATATCTTAATCTTCAACAGGGCCTTGGCTCAGCCCAGAGGATATTCGAAATACTCGACACCCCCACAGAGGCAATAAAAGATGGCACAAAGCTATGCACAGGTGTGGAAGAAGGCATAGAGTTCAGGAATGTATCCTTCAGCTATGGTGAAAAAGAGGTGCTCAAAAATATAAATCTTTCTGTCAAAAAGGGCGAGCGTATTGCCATAGTTGGCTCAAGCGGGGTGGGTAAATCCACACTTGTAAACCTTATACCAAGGTTTTATGATGTTACAGAGGGTGCCATACTGATAGACGGAGTGGACATACGGGAGTTCACCCTTGAGTCCCTTCGCAGTCAGATAAGTATAATTTCACAGGATGTGGTGTTGTTTAACGATACCGTAAGGAACAACATAGCCTACGGCAGGCCAGAGATAAGCGAGGAAGAGGTCATAAGGGCGGCCATTTCTGCAAATGCCCACCAGTTCATACAGGAGCTACCACAGGGGTATGACACCGTCATAGGTGAAGGTGGCATAAGGCTTTCGGGCGGACAGCGCCAGCGCCTTTCCATAGCGCGGGCAATACTCAAGGATGCCCCCATACTTATAATGGATGAGGCTACATCCTCGCTGGATGCAGAGTCAGAAAGGGCCGTACAGGAGGGGCTTAAAAACCTTATGAAAGGGCGCACCACCTTTATAATAGCCCACAGGTTCTCAACCATAAAAGATGCCACAAGGATTGTGGTGCTCTCAGGTGGAACCATTGTAGAGGTGGGAAGCCACGATGAACTTATGCAAAAGAGCGGCGAATACAGAAGACTCTATTCCCTTCAGTTTCAGGGGTGAATATGCTGGAAGAACTAAAAATAAGGCTTATTACCACACTTGGGGTATGGCTCATAAGGTTTCTGCGCCTTACCATGCGTATCGAGTATGTGGACTTCGACGAGTACCGCAAGCGGATAAGCTCTGGCAGGCAGAGTATCGTGGCATTCTGGCACGGAAGACTGCTTATGATGCCCTGTGGACCCCACCGTGAGGGCATGACGGTGCTCATAAGCCTCCACAGAGATGGCGAGCTTATTGCCCGTATCATAAGACACTTTGGCATAAATGCCGTAAGGGGGTCCACCTCAAGGGGCAGCCTTTCGGGGCTTAGAGGGCTTCTTAAGGCAATAAAAGAGGGCAGAGACATAGCCATAACACCAGATGGCCCAAGGGGGCCTGCCTTCAGGGCACAGCGTGGCATAATAGACATAGCAAAAAAGACAGGGCTTCCAATAGTGCCCGTTACTTTCAGTGCAAGTAAAAAAAAACACTTAATAGCTGGGACCGTTTCATAATACCCTACCCCTTCTCAAGGGGGGTGTTCATCTGTGGCAGACCCATTACCGTAAAGAGCACCGCCACAGAGGAAGAGCTCGAAGAAAAAAGAAAGGAGCTTGAAGAGACTCTCATAGAGATTACACGCAGGGCAGATAGATACTTCGACAGATGATATATACCCTCTACGATATAATCCTCCATATAAGCGTTATAGTGCTTCTGCCGTACTTTGTTGTCAAGATGTTATCTGAAGGGAAGTATCGCACCGGCACACCGGAAAGGTTCGCCATATATAAAGAAGAAAAACTGCGTGCCCTCGAGGGCGGAGATGTTGTCTGGTTCCATGCAGTAAGCGTTGGTGAGACGAAGGCAGTGCTGCCGCTTCTGAAACTCTTCAAAGAGCGTCATCCTGAAAAGAGGGTCGTATTTTCCACCGTCACACCAACTGCCAACAGGGTGGCAAAAAATGAAGAGCCCCTGCTTATAGACGCCCTTATATATTTTCCTCTGGATCTTTCATGGGTGGTCAAAAGGGCTGTTGAAAGGCTCAAGCCCTCGCTCTTCATAGTGGTGGAAAAAGAGGTGTGGCCCAATGTGATACATACCCTGCATCAGAGAGGTGTACCCATAGTGGTGGTAAATGGAACGGTTTCAGAAAGGTCTTTTGGAAGATACAAAAAACTCGGCTTTTTCTTCAGTGATATATTCTCTAGCATTACCCGCTTCTGTGCACGCACCGAGGAAGATAGAGAGCGTGCCATAAGCCTTGGTGTGCCACCTGAAAGGGCTATTGTTACAGGCAACCTTAAGTTCGACATCGAAGAGGTCAAATTGAAAGACACCGATGCGAAGACAATAAGAGAAGAGCTCGGCATAGGTGAAGAGGACCCTGTAATAGTTGCAGGAAGCACCCATGCAGGTGAAGAGGAGATACTCCTTGATGTCTTCAAACGCCTGAAAGAGCGCTTTCCTGACTTGAAACTCATACTTGCCCCAAGACATCCCGAAAGATTCGACGAGGTCGAAGCACTTCTCAGGGCATCGGGGGTGAGCTTTAAAAGAAGGACCGACAGCGAGCGGCTCGGAGAAAAGGCAGATGTGGTGCTTCTCGATACCATAGGGGAGCTCACCCTCCTTTACAGCCTTTCCACGGTGGCATTCGTTGGAGGAAGTCTCGTAGAGGATGTGGGCGGACACAATCTTCTTGAGCCTGCCGTATTCTCAAAGCCCGTTATCTATGGGGCACATCTTAAGAGCTACCTGTATATGGCAGAACTCCTCGAGAAAGAAGGCGGTGGCATGAGGGTTGAAGACAAAGAAGCCCTCTTTTCTGCCCTCTGCTCGCTGCTTGCCGATAGAGACCAGTGCCACAGTATGGGTATAGCCGCCCGCAGGGTGGTGGATAAAAACCGTGGTGCAACAAAGAAGACCCTTGATATTATAGAAGAACTGTTGCAGACCCATTCCCCGCAGAGGAACACTTAAAGGCATGTATAACCCCTCGCTGCCATACAGGATACTTCTCTGGCCTCTTTCTGTAATCTATGGAGCCCTTGTAAGGTTTCGCAATCTTCTCTACCTTAAGGGTATCCTGAAGCGGGCAAGACCTTCAGGGGTCAGGATAATCTCTGTTGGCAACATAACCGTTGGTGGAACAGGTAAGACCCCTGTAACACTCCATCTTGCAGACAGGCTAAAAAATATGGGCATTAAGGTTGCCATACTCAGCCGTGGCTACCAGAGAACCACCACAGGTCCCAAGGTTGTATCCGATGGAGAAAGGCTCCTTATGGGTCCTAGTGAGGCAGGTGATGAGCCCTATCTTATGGCACGAAGGCTTAAGGGTGTGGCCGTTGTGGTCTCGGAAAGACGCACCCTTGGGGCTGAGCTTCTTAAAGAGAGGTTCAACCCACAGATTATAATCCTTGACGATGGCTTTCAGCACCTTGCCAT
>DRQE01000059.1 GCA_011371515.1 Deltaproteobacteria bacterium | reverse complement strand
TCGAAAAGAAAGAGCCCATCTTCGGCTGGCACGAGCTCTTCCTCTATTGCCTTCAGGTGCTGTGGATGGGTAAAGTCCCCCGTGCCCACAAGGGTTATACCCTTCCGTTTTGCCCAGTGGGCTATTGTGGGTAAGGTCATCTCTTTACTGGTTGCACGGGAATAACGGGTATGTATGTGCAGGTCTGCTATTATACGCATCTAAAGCCCCATAATGTTGTAGCCAGAGTCCACATAGATTATCTCACCTGTAACTCCTCTCGAAAGCGGGCTTGCAAGAAAGAGTGCCACCCCCGAGACATCCTCCTGTGTTATGTTGCGTCTGAGGGGAGCCTTCTCTTCCACCCTTTTGAGTATCTCGCCAAACCCCGATATGCCCATGGCTGCAAGGGTCTTCACAGGGCCTGCAGATATGGCATTAACCCTTACACCCTGAGGGCCCATATCCTCGGCAAGGTATCTTACAGTTGCCTCAAGCCCTGCCTTTGCCACTCCCATCACATTGTAGTTTGGCACCACCTTCTGGCTGCCAAGATAGGTAAGGGTTATAATGCTTCCGTCCTGCTGCATAAGTGGGGCTGCCTCTTTCGTAAGGGCTATAAGGGAGTAGACACTCACATCCATGGCAATCTGGAAGCCCTCACGGCTTGTATCAAGTAGTTTCCCCTTAAGCTCTTCCTTTTTTGCAAATGCCACAGAGTGTATCAATACATCTAATGTCTGCCACCTGTCTTTTACAGTGGAAAAGACGGTCTCTATCTCTTCGTCCTTCGTTACATCACAGGGTAGCACAATATCTGAGCCTACCGAGTGAGCGAGGTTTTCAACCCTCTCTTTAAGTCTTTCAGTTGCGTAGGTGAAGGCACACTCTGCGCCTTCGTTTTTAAGTGCTCTGGCTATTGCCCAAGCGATACTTCTTTCATTTGCAACGCCAAAGATAAGTGCCTTTTTACCTTCAAGAAGACCCATCGGGTTTAGCCTCCTTTTGTTTTGTAGTATTCACAGTATTCCTTTATTTTACACTCTTCACAGAGTGGTCTTTTTGCCTTGCAGACCCTTCTACCGTGGAGTATAAAGAGGTTTGTTACAGAGCGCCAGTCTTTTTTTGGCACCAGAGCTTTGAGTTCTTCCTCTATGTCGTCGGGCTTATCAGAACTGGCAAGCCCGAGCCTCTGGGCAACCCTTTTCACATGGGTATCCACCGCGAGTGCGGGTATGCCGAATGCCTCTGCAAGCACAATGCTTGCCGTTTTTCTGCCCACCCCCGGAAGCTCTGTCATCTCCTCTATCGAGCGGGGAATGTTACCGCCGAAGTCTTCTACAATCTTCTTACAGCACATCTTTATGGAGCGAGCCTTGTTTTTGTAGAAGTTTATGGAGCTTATGTAGCCTTCTATCTCTTCTGTGGTTGCATCTGCGTAGTCCTTCGGGGTTTTGAAACGGGCGAAAAGGGCAGGGGTTATGGCATTCACCTTTTTGTCTGTGCACTGGGCAGAGAGTATGGTTGCAACGAGCAGTTCAAGGGGCGTGGAGAAGGCAAGCTCTGTCTTTGCCTCTGGGAAGAGCTTCTTAAGAGTGGTAAGAACCTTTTTTGCCTTCTCTTTTCTGTCCATAAGGGGATTAAAAGAGCAGTTTTGCCTTACAGGTTAGTTGGTTCTCTCTATCACATAGTCTGCCACTGCAGAAAGTGCTGCGCGCTCTGTGTTAGGTGCAAAGTGTTCAAGACAGCTCTTCGCCCTGTTTATGTAACCCTTGGCGAACTCGAGGGTGTACTCTATACCACCGTACTTCCTTATTATGGATAGCACCCTGCCGAGTGTTTCCTCGTCCAGATCGTCTGCCTCAACTGCCTCTCTTATGGTCTCTCTTTCTCCGTCTGTTGCATCTCTGTATGCCTTTATAAGTGGCAGAGTAACTTTGCCTTCTTTGAGGTCGTTTCCTATGGACTTTCCAAGGTCTTCTGCCTTTGATGTGTAGTCAAGGCAGTCGTCCATAAGCTGGTATGCAATACCTATTGACATACCGTAGGTTGCAAGGGAGTTTTCCTTTTCTTCTGAGAGCCCTGTAAGTACTGCCGGGATTCTACAGCAGGCAGAGAAGAGAACGGCCGTTTTGTTGGTTATCACATGGAGGTATTCTTCCTCGGTTGCATTAACATCGGAGTGCTTTATAAGTTGCAACACCTCGCCCTCGGCCATTCTGGTTGTGGTATCTGAGAGTATGTCGAGGATTCTCAGGTTTCCCTGTGCCACGGTTATGGAGAATGCCTTGGACAGCAGGTAGTCTCCAACGAGCACACTTGAGCCATTGCCCCAGATGGCATTTGCCGAGCTTCTACCACGCCTTAAGGTTGCATTGTCTACCACATCGTCGTGCAGCAGGGTGGCTGTGTGGATAAACTCCACCACCACTGCAAGGGGTATGTGGAGGCTGCCCTGATAGCCACAAAGCCGGCTTGCAAGAAGCACCATGAGGGGGCGAAACCTCTTGCCTCCGCTGTTTAGAATGTATTCACCAACCCTTCTTATAAGATATACATCAGAGAGAAGATGTTTTTTGAACTCATCTTCCACCCTGTGCATATCCTCTTTTATGAGGGCAAGCACTTCCTGTATCTGCATTATTGTAAAGCCTCCGTTAAAACAGTATCTAAAATGTTATCGCACAGTCTGTAAGTATGTCAATTTTTTTCTTTCTTTTATAAAATAAAAACCACCCTTGAGCTCTGCATCTATAGGGAGCGCAGGGTGTGGTAACTGGGGCGGACCATTTTTAGTGGCAGAGAGGTAGCTACTTTCTGAGCCATCCTGAAAACAGAGGATTTCAAAGAAATATCAAAAACCGCCACCAAAGGTGCCTGGTGACGGTATTTTAAGGGGTTTCTGAGGGGATAAGTTGTTGTTTTTATTATACATTTTTGGCGGAAGGAGGAGGGAGTCGAACCCTCCAGTCCCCTTCTTAGAGGGACCGACGGGTTTTGAAGACCCGCAGGGCCACCGGGCCCTTTCCCCTTCCTTCGCGAAAAAAGACCAAAAAGAGGCGTTGCAACCGAACCACTTTTTTTTCCAATCCGCCGGCTCTCGGCTTGGAAGGCCGCCCCACCCACTCCTCTTATGGACTGGATGGTTTGTTTCCTTCCTCGCCGTAGGGCCTCTTTAGGTGGTTTGCACGCACCCTGCGGATGGGACTTACGCACACACACGTTGGTTCGTGCAACGCCTCTAACTTCTTCCCTCTATTTATATTGTATCACAACTGGTTCAGGTTTCAATACCCGAAAGCTCCATGATTTTTGCCATAAACTCTTCTTCCCTGTCGATTGCCACATCCACAGTAAGTACGAAAAGGGGTAGCCCATCCACCCCTTTGCAGCCAGTAAGTTTAACGCCGTCTTTCTCTGTGGTTACAACCCACTCTGCCCCAGTCTTTTCAACACTCTCCTTTATGGCAGCCACATCTTCTGATGTGTAGCCATGGTGGTCGGGAAAGGCAAGCCTTCCACGGATTTCTGCTCCACATGCCTCAAGGGTTGCAAAAAAGGAGGCAGGCTCTGCAATACCACATACAGCCAGAATCGGTCTGCCCTCCAGAAGTTCAGGACCGCCAGCCTCTCTGAACGCTTTATCAAGTAGTCCTCCTGCCTTGTAATGGAAGGCCCACTGGGGTTTATCATTTATATAATGTGCAAACCCATGGGGGAGGGCAGCACCCCCCTTAAGAAGCACAATGTCTGCCCTCTTAAGGGAACTTGCGGGCTCACGCACTGGACCTGCAGGCAGAAGATAGGGGTTTTCATGGAGTATTCTGCCATCAAGGAGCACAATATCCAGATCTCGCTCGATGGCAAGGTGCTGAAAACCATCGTCAAGGATTATGGCCTGCGGGTTGAACCTCTCTTTAAGAAGCTCAGCCCCGAGGGTGCGTCTTTCCGAGACCACAACAGGTACACCCTCAAGCCTTCGTGCCATAAGATAGGGCTCATCACCTGCCTCACTCGGGCCCATAAGGAGCCTTTCTCCATCTGATACAACCTTGGGACCTGTGGTCGTTCTCTGGTAGCCACGGCTGAGTATGGCAACCTTAATGCCCATATTTTTTAGCCTGTCTGCAAGATGGAGTGTT
>DRQE01000058.1 GCA_011371515.1 Deltaproteobacteria bacterium | reverse complement strand
TTCTTCTTTCGTCTCCGTATCTACCTTTGAGCTCTTTCAGCTCATCCACTATGAGTGCCATAAGCAGTTTCTCGCTTGAGAGTATCCTCTCGTACTCGGCAATACGCTTCTTTATCTCCTTGTATTCTGCCAGTATCTTCTCCCTTTCCAGAGCGGTAAGACGCTGTAGCCTCATATCCAGTATTGCCTGAGCCTGCACATCCGTAAGGCCAAACTTCTTTACGAGCCCCTCTTTTGCCTCCTGTGGGCTCTTTGAAGCCCTTATGAGTTTTATTATGGCATCAAGGTTCTCTATGGCTATCTTGAGCCCTTCCAGTATGTGTGCCCTCTCGCGAGCCTTTTTAAGATCAAACAGAAGGCGTCTTGTTACGACCTCTTTTCTGAACTTTATGAACTCCGTAAGAAGCTCCCTTAAGGGCAGAACCTTTGGCTGACCATCGACGAGGGCAAGGTTTATTATGCCGAAGGTGGTCATCATCTGGGTGTGAAGATAGAGCTTGTTAAGTATGATTTCTGCTATACCGTCTTTCTTAAGCTCTATCACTATGCGCATGCCCTCTCGGTCTGACTCATCCCTTACATCTGCAACACCTTCCACCCTTTTATCCCTTACAAGCTCTGCGATCTTCTCTATGAGCCTTGACTTGTTCACCATGTAGGGTATCTCTGTTATGACGATACTTTCCCTACCCGTGCGCGGGTGCTTTTCCACTATGGCCCTTGCCCGAAGCTGTATGGTGCCTCTGCCGGTTCTGTAGGCTGTTCTTATGCCCTCTGTGCCGTAGATGAATCCACCTGTTGGAAAGTCAGGGCCCGGAACGAACTGCATGAGCTCTTCTGTATCGGCATCAGGGTTTTCTATAAGATGTATTATTGCATCCACCACCTCTGAAAGGTTATGGGGTGGCATGTTTGTTGCCATACCCACGGCTATACCTGAAGAGCCATTGACCAGAAGATTGGGAAATGCAGCGGGAAGAACGGTGGGCTCTTTGAGTGAGCCATCGTAGTTTGGCATGAAATTGACTGTCTCTTTCTCTATATCCCTAAGAAGCTCTTCTGCAATGCGTGCCATGCGCACCTCTGTGTAACGCATGGCAGCAGGTGGGTCTCCGTCCACACTGCCAAAGTTTCCCTGCCCGTCTATGAGGGGATAGCGCAGGGAGAAGTCCTGCACCATACGGGTTATAGCCTCGTATACCGGGGCATCTCCATGGGGATGATATTTACCTATAACATCTCCAACCACACGGGCTGATTTTCTGTAGGGCTTGTTGTGGGTAAGTCCCATCTCGTGCATGGCGTATATTATGCGCCTGTGGACAGGTTTAAGCCCATCCCTGACATCGGGCAGGGCTCTGCCCACGATAACGCTCATCGCATAGTCGAGATAAGACTTTTGAAGCTCATCCTCTATGGCTACTGGTATCTCATGTGCCATCCTGAAAAATCCTCCAGAAATCTCGTTATAAACTCAATATTTCTATAATATTAAGGATTAGCATCGGTGTCAACAGTTTACACCTTTTCGGCTTCAACGCATATATCCTTTATATGACACCCTCTGCACCCCTTTTTACACTCCTCAAGGATACCGAGCCTCGTTATTGCAAAGTCGTACTTTACCGGATCCTCTGGGGCAAGCCTTTTAAGCGAGGCTGTTATCTCCTCTGCCATCTTCCAGCCCGGGTTTCTGCGCTCTGTAAGTCCAATAAGGCGGGAAATCCTCGCCATGTGTGTGTCCAGCGGTATTATGAGGTCTGAAGGGCTAACCCTCTTCCAGATGCCGAAGTCGGGCTCCTCTCTTCTCACCATCCAGCGAAGATAGAGGTTAAGCCTCTTGCAGGCACTTCCGGTGGAAGGGGCTGGAAAGAAAAACCTTACCCCTGCAGAAGAGGGCAGCCCCTTCGTGCCATAAATTCCACCACTATCAAGGGAGAGCACACTCTCTGTAAACCTTTCGAGAGCCTCCCTCATGGGCGTGGCACCCAAAGAGTAGCCCTTAAGGAAGAAACCCTCTATGGAGCCACACTCTGCAATCATCTGTTTTGCAAAATACAAAAGGGCTGCGATGTCTCTACCATCGTTGAATCGGTAAAGGAAGTCTTTGAAGAGTCTACCGTCTTTTTTGGGGCTGAACTCCATAACGAACCTGTAGGGCTTCCAGTCCATCACATCCATTACTTTCTCTATGGCTTTCTTTATGCTCTCCACCCTTCCGTAGGCAAGAGAGGATGCCAGAAGCCCTGCAACCTCTATATCTCTTGCGTCAGAGAACCTGTGGACGAGCTCCACTGGGTCAGAATATATAAACCTCCTGTCGTAGAGCCTGTATATCTCATCGAGCCTTCTTTTGATAAGCCCAAGGTTGTTCCTCTTCATAGGCTGTAAACCCCCTTTATTAAATTATACTTGACAAACCGCTCAAAGGGGATTAATTTTTCAAAACAGGGTATGGTGGTGAGAAAAAGAGACCTGATAATCTCAGGCTGGCTTGTGGTGGGGCTTATATGCACTGGATGTGCAGGGCCTGCAACGCAGAGTGTGGAGCTGTCTGAAGAGAAGAAGGCAATAATGGAGCTCCGTCAGACGATATCAGAGCTCAACACAAAGATAGAGGACCTGAACAACAGGTTTTCGCTGCTACAGGAAAAGGTCGAGTCCAACAGGGAGCAGCTCAAAGAGCTTTCAGAAACATACACACAGGCGCCACTTACCCCACCCGAAGACCTGAAGGTGGTAAAGATTGAAGAGGAGACGAGCTCTCCTGAAGAACTCTACTCACAGGCACAGGACCTCTTCCTTTCCGGCCGATATAAAGATGCAAGGGTGGTATTCTCAGAGCTCGTGAACACCTACCCTGAACACGAGCTTACAGACAACGCCCTTTACTGGATGGGAGAGACCTATTATACAGAAGAGGACTACAGGGCAGCACTCAAAATATTCAAAAGTATTGTAGAGAACTATCCAAAGGCAAACAAGGCACCCGATGCCATGCTCAAGTGGGGCTACTCACTGATAGAGCTTGGCAGACTCGATGAAGCCAAAGAGGTGCTGGCAAGACTCTTGAAAAAATATCCGCACTCGAAGGCGGCTCACAAGGCAAGGGATAAGCTCGACCACATAAAAACCAACTGAAAGGATGGAAAACCATGAAGCCCAGAATACTTTTGTTTTTTCTTGCAATACTCATACTCTATGTTGCATCAGTTGATGCACAGGACAAACCCTACCACATAGTCAAAAAGGGCGATACCCTCTGGGACATATCAAAAAGATACTTCGAAGACCCTTTCAGGTGGCCCCAGCTATGGGACAAGAACAAACACATCAAAAACCCTCATCTCATATACCCCGGAGATGTGATAAGGCTCGTTCCTGAAGATGTGGTCATAATAGAGAGCCTTCCTGTAAAAAAACTCGGTGAAAAAAAGGAAAAGAAACCCGCAGAGGTAAAAAAGAAGGATGAGAAGAAACTCTCCTTTACCTATCCCAGAATGGCAAGAAGTGGTTTTGTGACCAAAAAGGCACTCGA
>DRQE01000057.1 GCA_011371515.1 Deltaproteobacteria bacterium | reverse complement strand
GAGGGCAACGAGCACGACCGTCATGAGCCGTGAGATGGCAAAGTGTGTCTTGCCGAAGAGCGCATAGATGAGATGACCGCCGTCGAGCTGGCCTATGGGCAGAAGATTCAGTGAGGTTACAAAAAAACCTATCCAGCCTGCAAAGGCAACGGGATGAAGATATAGCTCATACCCATCGGGAAGCTCACCCACCACGATGCGGCCCAAGAGCTCGAATATAAGGGAAGAGCCCAGCCCCAGTGCAGGCTCTTCAGGGGCAGGCATGACCTTCGACATGGTAAGCCCCACGATGGTTATAACCAGTGCGGCAACAAATCCTGTAAGCGGGCCTGCTGCCCCTATATCCACAAGCGCCCTCTTCGTGGCTATGGGCGAGCGCATCTTTATGACAGCCCCGAAGGTACCTATCATGGGTGGTATTGGTGGAGCGGGTATGAAAAACGGCGGGGTTACATCCACCCTGTGGTATCTTGCTGCAAAGTAATGACCGAGCTCGTGGGTGCCAAGGATGAAAAGAAGGGAGGCTGAAAAAGGTAGCCCCACCAGTATCTTCCACGGGTCTTCCAGTATGGGGGCACCCTCGTAGAGGGCACCTGCGGTCATGGTGGTAAGCACCGTCAGAACAAACAGTAAGAGAGGAACTATTATGCCTTTGCGTCTCATATACTCATCTTTTGGGGCTTTACATCGAGTAGACTTACCCAGTATAATAGTATTTCGGGAGATTACAAGAACTTTTATTTGTGGGGAGGTATATGGCTGTGAAGAAGAGAAAGGCCGTTGCCCTTCTTTCAGGCGGGCTCGATTCAACACTTGCCGTAAAGCTCATACTGGAGCAGGGCATAGAGGTGCATGCGCTCAACTTCACCTCTGCTTTCTGCACCTGTAACTCTGGAAGCAAACACAAAAAAGAAGGAGCTCATCAGGGTGGCGGATGTAAGAGTGAGGCAAGAAGGGTTGCCGAAAAGTTCGGCATACCCATAAAGGTAATGGTAAAGGGGCTCGACTACATTGATATCGTGAGGAACCCCAAGTACGGCTACGGCAAGGGTATAAACCCCTGTGTGGACTGCAGAATCTACATGTTCAAACTGGCAAAGCAGTACATGGAAGAGATAGGGGCAGACTTCGTAATAACGGGCGAGGTGCTTGGCCAGAGACCCATGAGCCAGCGCAGAGACACCTTCAAGATAATAGAGCGAGAGAGCGGGCTTGAGGGTAGAATACTGAGACCCCTATGTGCAAAACACCTTGAGCCCACCATACCTGAAAAAGAGGGTATAGTGGATAGAAACAAACTTCTCGACATGGTGGGTAGAACCCGTAAGCCCCAGATGCATCTTGCAGAGGAGTTTAGCCTTGACGACTACCCCTGTCCATCAGGCGGATGCCTTCTTACGGACAAGATATTCGCAAAGAAGGTGAGAGACCTCTTCGAGCACAAAGAGGAGATAACCCTCAAGGACCTTCAGCTCCTCAAGGTGGGCAGGCACTTCCGCTATGGGTCTGCAAAGCTCGTCATAAGCCGCAACCAGTCAGAAAACCAGCGGCTGAAAGGGCTTATAAAGCCTGAAGACACGGTTGTGGAGCCCGTTGGGTTTCCCGGTCCAGTAGGTGTGGTCTGCGGTGGTGGAGAAAATGGTTCAATAGAGGTGTGTGCTCGCCTGATATTGAGATATGCGAAGAAGAGAGATGGTGGAAATACTCTGAAGGTGGTCTCTCACGAGGGTGAAAGGCTCATAACAGTGGACGAGCCTGCCACAGAAGATATGGTAAAGGAGTTGAGGGTATGCAACTGAGACCCACAGAGGCGGAGTTAAACAGGGCACACCAGAAGCTTGCCGCTCTCAAGGGGCTTCTTGAAGAGATGGGTAGTGTGCTCGTTGCTTTTTCTGCTGGGGTGGATTCTACCTTTCTTCTTAAAGTGGCGGTGGACACCCTTGGAAGGGACAATGTGGCAGCCCTTACTGCCACCTCGCCCACATATCCTGATGGGGAGCTGAAGGAGGCAAAGGAGCTTGCAGCCCAGATGGGGGTAAGGCACATAGTGGTGGAATCCAACGAGCTTGATATACCGGGGTTCAGAAAGAATCCAGAAAACCGCTGTTTTTACTGTAAGACAGAGCTCTTTACCATCTGTAAGGACCATGCCAAAAGGCTTGGGCTTTCCTTCGTGCTCGATGGAGCAAACCTCGATGACAGGGGCGACTACAGACCTGGCCGAACCGCCGCAAGAGAGCATGGTGTAAGAAGCCCGCTTGATGAGGCAGGGCTTACAAAAAAAGAGATAAGGCTTCTAAGCCGTGAGCTCGGGCTACCTACATGGAAGAAGCCAAACCTTGCCTGTCTTTCTTCGCGCTTCCCCTATGGGGTGGAGATAACAGAGGAAAGACTTGAGAGGATAAAGCGCTGTGAGGAGTATCTCCACGAGCTTGGCTTCTCACAGGTAAGGGTAAGGTTCCACAACGAGATAGCCCGCATAGAACTCGAACCAGAGGAGATATGCCAGCTCATGGATGCCACCATAAGAGATAGAATTGCACAGAGGTTCACTCAACTTGGCTTTACCTATGTAACGGTGGATCTTAAGGGCTACAGGACTGGCTCCATGAACGAGCCCCTTAAAGAGGCAAAGTCGGCCTGAAACCCACCCATTATAAGACCATGCCAGAGAGAAATATCCGTAAGAGCCTTGAGACAGCCCTTCCGCCACTGCTATTCAATATCCTTGTTGATACAGGTAGCATTGCAGAGGCTTTAGGGCTTGGTGCCTATGGGGTTGGTGGATTCGTAAGGGATATGCTTATTGGCAGAAAGAACCTTGACCTCGACATAGCGGTGGAAGGTAACTGTTATCCTGTGGTTGAACGATTGAAAGAGAGGCATCCTTTCAAAAGGGTAGTCCACCACAGAAGGTTCCTTACGGCAGAGCTCTACATAGATGGCTACAGGATAGACATTGCAACCACGAGAAAAGAGGAATACCCGAGGGCAAGCCTGCCAGTGGTTGAGCCCGCAACCCTCAAAGAAGACCTTTTAAGAAGAGACTTTACCATAAACACCCTTGCAGTCTGCCTCAACCCTGAAAGGTTTGGTAAGGTGGTAGACCACTGTGGTGGGCTTGAAGACCTTGAGAAGGGCATTATAAGGGTGCTTCATACAGGTAGCTTCAGGGAAGATCCTGTTAGGATTCTGCGGGCTGTAAGGTTTTCAGAAAGGTTCGGTTTTAAGATAGAGCAGACCACAGAAAGGCTCATATTTCAGGCAATAGAAGAGGGTGCCCCAAAGAAGGCCTCTGGCAGAAGAACCCTTGATGAACTTATAAATATCTTAAAAGAGGAACGCCACTTACAGATTGTAGAAAGACTCTTTGATGTAGGTTTTCTCGATGTCCTCGATAGTGGGTTCAAGAGTACAAAAGATAAAACCCTTGCATTGATAAAAGGAGCCGATGAAATTCTTTTTTGGTATAAGACGATAGGAATGCCTAGTATAAAAAAGAGTATTATCTATCTAAAAGGAAAAGCTTTTGATCCCCTATATTCTTATGGAAAAAAGGATGTAGAAGAGTGGTTTGTCTATTTTCTCTGTCTTACAGATAGCCTTAGCCGAGATGGGTTGGAAAGGTTTGTCAGATGGCTGAGCCTTGGTGGAAAAAAGAGGCTTCTTTCGATAGAAAAAAGGGATGAGCTTTTAGGGCTTGGAAAGACCCCCGAAAAGTGGACCCAAGATAGGGTTAAAATCTATGAAGTCCTTTCAGCCTATCCAGTAGAGCTATTGCTGTACTTTGCTGCAAAGGTGAGGGGCACTGTGGAGCAGGCGGTAAAGCTTTATATAGAAGAGCTCAAGGACATAAAGCCCCTTATCTCTGGCACAGAGCTTAAAGCCCTCGGCGTTAAGGAAGGTCCAGCTGTGGGCGGAATCCTTGATACAATCTTAAAAGAGAAACTTAAGGGAAGGCTTAAAAGCCCTGAAGAAGAGCTTGAGTTTGCAAAACGCCTTATAGGGAAGGTATGAGGCGCATAATATCTGCAAGCAGAAGGACCGACATACCTGCATACCATACGGACTGGTTTGTAAGAAGGCTCAAAGAGGGCTTTGTCTATGTAAGGCATCCCTTCAAACATACTGTAGAGAGGGTATCCTTAAGGGCTGGGGATGTACACTCCTTAGTGTTCTGGTCAAAGAACTACTCACCCCTTATTTCGAGACTCCACGAGGTTGAAGCGGTTACCAGAAACCTCTTCTTTCACTTTACAATAACAGCCCTTACAGAGCCCTTTGAACCCTCAAGCCCACCGAAGGACGAGGCTATAAGGGACTTACTCTACCTGTCTCGAAGGTATTCGGTAGAGCAGGTAATCTGGCGGTTTGACCCAATAGTGCTTACGGCAGAGCTTACCCCTGAATATTATCTTGAGAAGTTCACCCTCTTCTGTGAGAGGCTTGGTGGAGGGGTTAAAGACTGCTATATAAGTTTTGTAAACCTCTACGGGAAGGTATCTTCAAGGCTTGAGAGGATGGGCATTAAGGTTTTAGAGCCAACATTCAAAGAAAAACTACTTCTTACAGAAAGGCTTGCCACTGTGGGAAGCCGTTATGGCATAAGGGTAAGTGTCTGCTGTGAGCCCCATCTTTCGAAGGTTACCGGAAGGGCTGTGTGTATAGATGGTGAAAGGCTTGGGCGACTTTTCGGGGAAAGACCTTCGGTCAGAAGGATGCCCACAAGGAAGGGTTGTAACTGTACAGAGAGTGTGGATATAGGTGCCTACAACAGTTGCCCTGCCAGATGTCTCTACTGTTACGCAAATAGCACAGAGAGGGTGGTCGAAAAGATGCTTGCCACCCACAACCCTTACTTTAACGCTCTGGGATTCAATCTATAAGAGCTATTCCTCTTCAGGATAGTACTTTCTGTCTTTGAGTTTGTCTGGAAGGTACTGCTGTTTGGGTTTTTTGTCTTTATAGTCGTGGGGATACTTGTAACCCCTTCCGTAGCCAAGTTTTTTCATAAGCTCTGTGGGGGCACATCTTAAGTGAAGGGGTACGGGAAGGGGTCCAAACTTTTTTACATCCTCACGGGCTTTGAGGTATGCTTTGTAGGAGGCATTCGACTTTGGTGCCCTTGCAAGGTAGGTGGCACAGTGGGCAAGGGGTATCCAGCCTTCTGGCATACCCACAAAGTCCACCGCATCTTTTGTGGCTATGGCAAGGGGGAGTGCCTTTGGGTCTGCATTGCCTATATCCTCGGAGGCGAAGATTACCATTCTTCGTGCTATAAATAGCGGGTCTTCGCCTGCCTCAACCATACGGCAGAGCCAGTACACAGCGGCATCTGCATCGGAGCCCCGCATACTCTTTATGAAGGCAGAGATGAGGTTATAATGCTCCTCGCCAGATTTGTCGTAAAGGAGGGTCTCTTTTTGAAGAGCCTCTTTTACGACCTCCTTCGTTATCCTTTTCTCACCGAGCATACTTGCTGCCTCAAGTAGATTCAATGCCTTTCTTGCATCCCCATAGGAGTATTCACACAGTAGAGCCATGGCATCTTCATCTACCTCTATTTTGAGGCTTCCAAGCCCACGCTCTGTGTCGGTGAGTGCGCGAAGGAGTATCTCCCTTATCTCTTCTTTCGAGAGGGGCTCAAGGGTAAGCACCTTACAGCGTGAAAGAAGAGGGGATGTTACCTCGAAGGAGGGGTTTTCTGTTGTTGCGCCTATGAGGGTTATGGTGCCCTCTTCCACATGGGGTAGAAATGCATCCTGCTGGGTGCGGTTGAAACGGTGTATTTCGTCAACGAAGAGTATGGTTCTACGGCCATAGAGTTTGTTCGTCTTTGCACGCTCTATAACCTTCTTTATGTCCGATATGCCTGATACTACCGCAGAGAACTCCACAAAGTCTGCCTTCATCTTCTGGGCGATAAGGCGCGAAAGGGTGGTCTTTCCAGACCCCGGTGGACCCCAGAAGATAAGAGAAGGCAGTTCACCCTGTTCTATGATTCTGCGTAGAAACCTT
>DRQE01000056.1 GCA_011371515.1 Deltaproteobacteria bacterium | reverse complement strand
TCTATAGACAAGGGACTCGGTATATGGTTCAACTACAACCTGTGCGGGCTATCCGCACTTAAGAATGTTAAGACGGTCTTTGTATCTTACGACAGGTTTCTTCTCAACTGGCGAGAAGAGGTGACACGCTTGACAGAACTGCTGGGAATAGAAGCCAGCGAGGATGCCTATGTCAATATAGAGAAAACAATAAAGCCAGACCTGAGGCATAGCCATTCCACACTGGAAGAGCTTGAGCAGATGAAGACACCACCACAGGTTATAGAGCTATATAGGCTACTCAGCCAGTTCTCTGAAAGGCATGAAGCCCTATATGATGTTGGCTCGGATGAGCTTATTAAAGAGTATATGGAAGAGTTCCTTTCCTATTCGCGCTTCTATCGTGAAGATATAGAGCAGCTGCTTCGTTTAAGAGATCTGGATGCTAGGCTCAAGGCTATAGATGATAAGGTGCAGTCAATAACGGCCGCTATGGACGGTGGATTTGCCACTGTAGATGTTAAACTAAATGATGTTATATCAAGGCTTAAGCATACCAGCACACACCTTGAGAGCATAGACGCAAAGCTCAACACCATGCTTGAGTCTCCCGTGTGGAAGCTTGCAGGGTCATACAAAAAGCTTAAAGGCATTCTTGTAAGTCCTGAAGCTGGCAAGAAAAAGACGAAAAAGAAGCAGTAGCGCGGGGTTGAGCTTCCTCTGAGCTATAAAAGATGATCCCCTAATGGTGTAAGTTTTCTAAATCTATTTTCTATACTCCCCACTCTTTATAGAGTTCACCAACTTAGAGTTGTTAAGTATACTACAGCACTGTAAGCCTCAAGGCACTCTGTTAGTCATGAGTGGGCTTCCACTTTAGCCATCCCTTGAGCTTGTCGCAGTGTATGGCATGCCGTCTGTCGTGGCAAGGGTGGTATTTTAGAAGGGTTATAAGCTATTTGGAGCTGCTACCGCCATCGAAGTGTAGGTTGTCTTTGAAGTGTAGAGTTTGTAAAGCATTTAGCATATGCTGTTGAGCAGCTCTATACCCATCTTTTCATACTCTCAGCCTATGTTGTAGATCTGCCAGTATTTGCTCTGTTTATTGTAAGCCATAACGCCTCGCGGTAGTCTCCCACATAGAGCCAGTCTCACATGTTCTTGTTATGGTCATGTAGTGTAAAGTTAGTATCCATAAAGCCAGCATCCCATATTACAAGAATGTGCGAGAATCTAAGAGACCCTTGTAAATTAAGAATGGGTGAGAATATCAAATACTATCTACCTAATAGTTTGGCTATCTTAAGGGCGGTTTTTACAAAACTATGTTGTTTAAGCGCATTAAGACTATTCTTACATTTTGTAAGTTTGTCCTGAAGAGCCTTAAGTTTCTGTTCCATCTGTAGCAGTCTTTCCTTATGGTCAAAGGTGGGTATATCCTCTATTATGTCACGATGTGCTATGACCATCCATGTTTGATTACCCGGATGCGGCCAAGTTATTTTCTTGCAGGCAAGTTGTTGACGCTCTACAAGTTCAGTTATATAGTCCATCCTATAGGCAACGCAGCCAGGATAGACCCAGTCTTGTCCTGTATAGTTGTCCTTACCGATTACGAATGTTACCACAAACAGGGATGATGGCTTCATAACCTTTTTTGCGCTGAAAAGACAGGCCTCTATCTGTCTTGAGGATGCATGTGAAAATACGGACTGGGCTATAAGAAAGTCGAACTCTCTATTGAATACAGTTAGGTCGAAGGCGCTATTGTGATTAAACTTCGGTCGTTTGATACGCAGAATGTCTTTTCCGAGCTCCCTGTCTATCGCCTCATCTATAAGCCATTTCTCTGGCTCTATGCCACAGTAGTGCTCTGGTAGAAGATAAGGTATAAATAGCTTGCCAGCCCTGAGAGAGCCACAACCTATGTCAAGAAGGTGATGGTATTCTCTTAGCCCGAGCGAGGTTAGAAGGTTAAACTGAATAGATGCCATCAGGTCGTATCTTTCTGGTGGCCCAACGAAGGCTCTGTAATGAGGTGAGCCCGGGCTGAGCCCTTCTGCCCGTAGCTCTTTTTCGTCCATGTGGTCTGCCATATTAACTTTTAAATATAATTCACTCCTCAGATGATGTCAAGCAGGTGTTACTGCACACAGATGGGGTTTATGTTTGATTTGGATGCCAGTTTTATGTAAGTATAGATATTGTTTTATCGACTCTATTAGGATATATAGATTTAAGAAGGTGGGCGCTATACTGATGCGCTCAGACGACTATGCCGATGGCGGCCATCCGTAGGGGGTTGGCTCTACTCTATGACTTTCATAAACGCACGATTTCTTACTCAGAGGCTTACAGGCACACAGCGGTGGGCACTGGAGCTTACAGGAGAGCTCGTGAGGCTCTCAAAGGATGTTGAGCTTGTAGCACCTGCAGGTAATACAACTACCAGAGAGATCGAGGAGGCGAAAATACACAGATGCGGTAGCCTCAAAGGGCACCTGTGGGAACAGATGGAGCTACCCAAGTATCTTAAAAAAAGGGGTAGCCCACTTCTTGTTAATCTCTGTAACACGGCACCCTTGAGGTATTCTCCGCAGATAGTCACGGTGCTCGATCTCTCTTTTATAAGAAACCCGCAGTGGTTCTCAAGGGGCTTCTATGTGTACTATAGGTTTCTCGTGCCCAGAATAGTAAAGAGGGCAGAAAGGGTTGTAACAATAAGCGAGTTTTCAAAAAGAGAGCTTATAGAGCTTCTCGGTGTGCCTGCTGAAAAGATAAGGGTTATATACTGTGGGGTGTCAGCCTTTAAGGCGGATGAGAAAAGCCCTAATAGATACGGCCGATACATACTGGCAGTATCTTCCATTGAGCCAAGAAAGAATCTTAAAAACCTGATACTTGCCTACAGAAGGCTTTCTCCTGAAGGAGTCAAACTTGTCGTTGTGGGCTCTTACAACGAAAGGGTCTTTAAGAAGACCGAACTGGAGGGGCTTATTAAAGATAATGAGAATATAATATTTACCGGCTATCTTTCAGATGGGGAGCTTGCCTCACTCTACCGCCATGCCCTCGTGTTTGTCTATCCTTCTTTTTACGAGGGCTTTGGGCTACCACCTGTTGAGGCTATGGCGCAGGGCTGTCCGGTTGTAACATCAAAAGTGGCAAGCCTGCCAGAAGTATGCGGGGATGCAGCCCTGTATGTGAACCCCCATGATGTGGAGGATATAAAGAGGGCAATCGAGAGGGTTATAACAGATGAGCCTCTAAGAGAAGAACTCAAAAGTAAAGGTCTTAAGCGGGCAGCCCTTTTCAGCTGGAAGACATCTGCCCGCAGACTATTAGATGTAATAAAGGAGGTTTGTTGATGTCAAAGACTGCACTCATTACAGGTATTCGTGGTCAGGATGGAGCATACCTTGCAAAACTACTTCTTGAGAAGGGCTACAGAGTATACGGGGCAGATAGAAGAAGTTCGGATGCTGGCAACTGGCGTCTTAAAGAACTCGGCATAGAGCAGGATGTGGAAGTGGTCTACATGGATCTACTCGAGCTTACAAACATCATGCGCACCGTAGAGAGGGTAAAGCCCGATGAGGTCTACAACCTTGCTGCCCAGAGCTTTGTGGGGGTATCCTTCGAGCAGCCCATACTCACCTCCGAGGTTGATGCCATGGGGGTGCTGCGGCTTCTCGAGGCAATAAGGACAATAAAGCCAGATACCAGATTCTATCAGGCTTCCACAAGTGAGCTCTACGGAAAGGTTCAGGAGATACCACAGACAGAGAAGACACCCTTCTATCCCCGTAGCCCCTACGGGGTGGCAAAACTCTTTGGACACTGGATGACCGTCAATTATCGCGAGTCCTACGGGATGTTTGCCTGTTCGGGGATTCTCTTCAATCACGAATCTCCATTGAGGGGGCTTGAGTTCGTAACGAGAAAGATAACCCACTCTGTTGCCCGCATAAAGAAAGGGTTGCAGGATAAGGTGGTGCTCGGAAACCTCGATGCAAAAAGGGATTGGGGCTATGCCGCTGAATATGTGGAAGGCATGTGGCTCATGCTCCAGCAAGAAGAGCCTGACGACTATGTGCTCGCCACAGGCGAGACCCACTCGGTACGGGAGTTCGTTGAGGCTGCCTTCGGGGCTGCGGGCTACAAGATAGAGTGGGAAGGCGAAGGAGTCAACACCACTGGCAGGGATAAAGCCACGGGCAGTGTGCTCGTTGAGGTATCCCCAGAGTTCTACAGGCCCGCAGAGGTGGACATCCTCATAGGTAACCCAGAGAAGGCAGAAAAGAAACTTGGCTGGAAGCCACGCACAAAGTTTAAAGAGCTTGTGGCTATGATGGTAGAGGCAGACTTAAGGAGGGTCGAGCAGGAGGGATGAAGACCTGCCTTGTTCACGACTGGCTCACAACCCTTGCAGGGGCAGAGAAGGTGCTCGAAGCCCTCTACGAACTCTATCCATCGCCCATATACACACTGGTTGCAGACAGAAGGGCACTCAAGGGTAGCCCCTTTGAGGAGGCAGAGCTTCACACCTCATTCATACAGCGGCTGCCACAGGCAAAGAAGAGATACCGTACATATCTACCCTTCTTTCCCCTCGCAGTGGAGCAGTTT
>DRQE01000055.1 GCA_011371515.1 Deltaproteobacteria bacterium | reverse complement strand
GCCATAAGTGTAACATTCGTCGAGTGCTGGCATACACACCCACTCTACATCGAGGCATTGAGGGAGAAGATAAAAGAGGCTCTCGAAGAGATAGGGGTAGATGAGAAAACCCTCGTTCTTTTCAGTGCCCACAGCCTTCCTGAAGAACTCTTGAGTGGAGACCCCTATGTTAGGAAACTTCAGGAGACCATAGAGTCTCTCTCTTCACGGATGAAGCTTCCCACTACAAGGCTTGCCTTCCAGAGCAAGGGTGGGCGGGGCAGGTGGCTTGGTCCACAGGCAGAAGAGGTCATAGAGGAGGCTGCAAAGGAGGGGATAAGAAAGATATGCGTGGTTCCGCTTGGGTTTGTGGCAGACCATGTGGAGACCCTCTATGACATAGATATAGCCATGAAAGGGCTTGCAGAGTCCCTTGGTGTGAAGTTCGTGAGGGCAGGCTCGCTCAATACCTCCGACAGATTTATTCAGGCACTCGTGGACGTGATATGGAAAAAGATAAGAATATCCTGATAATAGGTGGTGGCATAGCAGGGCTTGCAACGGCATATTATCTGAAAAAGGGGCTTCAGAAGGGGGCTGGATCCTGCAGGATAACGCTTATAGAGAAGGGCTCAAGGCTTGGAGGCAATATAATAACCGAAAGGCTCGATGGCTTCCTCATAGAGGGTGGGCCAGACTGTTTCCTCAGTGAAAAGCCTTGGGCACTGGCACTCTGCAGAGAGCTGGGCATTGAAGAAGAGCTTTTACCCACAAAGAAGCCCTCTGGCACTACCTATGTATACTCCGATGGCAGGCTCCATCCACTGCCAGAGGGTATAATCCTCATGGTTCCCACAAAGGTGTTGCCACTCATAAGGGATAGTCTTATTTCATGGAGGGGTAAGCTCCGTATGGCAATGGAGCCCTTCATTCCCAAAAGAAAGGAAACAGCCGACGAAAGCCTTGCAGAGTTCGTAAGAAGAAGGCTTGGCGAGGAGGTGCTCCAGAAGATAGCCCAGCCACTTGTGGCAGGCATACACGCAGGAGACCCCGAAACTATGAGTGTAAGGGCAAGTTTCCCAAAGTTTGTGGAGATGGAGGAAAAGTACGGCAGCCTCGTTCGTGGTATGCTCCACAGGATGAAAGCCATGAGGAGTATGGCAAAAAAGAAGGATGGAAAAAGGCTTACCATGTTTGTAGCCCTCAAAAGTGGAATGCAGCTTCTCGTGGATACCCTTACAGATAGAATAAAGGGTGATGTTACCATTCTGAAAGATACAGCCGTAAATAGAATAGAAAAAGAGGATCACCACTATACGGTCGAGACCGAGGGCGGAGAGAGCCTTCGTGCCCATGCCCTTGTGGTTGCAACACCGGCGTGGGTGGCAGCCGAACTTCTTGAGGCACTGGATGAGGAACTCTCTGGCCTTCTTAAGAGCATACCCTATGTGTCAACAGCCACTGTATCGCTTGGTTATGAAAGGGATAGACTCTCTCATCCGATGGATGGCTTTGGCTTCGTTGTGCCCGAGAAAGAGGGGAGAACCATAATGGCAGCCACATGGACCTCTTCCAAGTGGGAGGGCAGGGCACCTGAAGGTAAAGCCCTTATAAGGTGTTTCGTTGGCGGAGCCAAAAGGGGTGAGCTTGTCCAACTTGAGGATGTAGAGCTCATCAGACTCGTAAAAAAAGACCTTTCAGACATCATGGGCATAGAAGAGGAACCCCTTTTTGTGCGTATATACCGCTGGCACAGAGCCATGCCACAGTACACCATAGGCCACATCGAACGGGTGGAAACTATCGAAAGACTCTGTGCATCTTACAGCGGGTTATATCTTACAGGAAGCGCCTACCATGGAATAGGCATAAGTGATACCGTAAGAGAGGCAGAGAGCACTGCAGAAAAGGTTATTGCCACACTGCTCGGTTAAAGAGACCGTTATGGAAAGGGTCGTTCAGGTAGAGGGATTGAGGAAGGTGTTCGATGCCGGAGTGGTGGCGGTAGATGGTATATCCTTCCATATCTCAAGGGGTGAGATAGTGGGCCTTCTGGGTCCCAACGGCGCCGGAAAGACCACCACACTGCACATACTCCTTGGGCTCATAACACCCACCTCAGGCAGTGTTAGGATATTCGGCACAGACCCCTTTTCCCGCCAGAGGGGAAGTATTCTTGAAAGGATAAACTTCACCTCACCCTATGTTTCTCTACCCTATTCCCTTACCCTGAGGGAAAATCTCAGGGTATTCGCAGGTCTTTACAATATAAGGGATGCGGAAGAGAAGATAGATGAGCTTCTCAACATGTTTGGCCTTTCTGACATAGGCGATGAGCCTGTAAGAAGGCTTTCTTCAGGGCAGATAACAAGGCTTGGGCTTGCAAAGGCATTGCTTAACGAGCCAGAGCTTCTCTTTCTCGACGAGCCCACGGCAAGCCTTGACCCCCTTATGGCAGAGCGCACAAGAAGGCTTCTTATTGACATAAACCGCTCCAGAGGGATGACCATACTCTACACCTCGCACAACATGAAGGAGATGGAAGAACTCTGCCACAGGATAATATTTCTGAACAAGGGTAGAATTATCGCAGAAGGAAGCCCTCAGGAGATACTGGAAAGATACGGTGAGGAAGAGCTGGAAAGACTCTTTTTAAGGATAGCGGAGGAAGGTGAGCGATGAGTCTTAACCGTATACTGGCATACACCATGCGTCACATATACCTCTATAAGAGAAGCCTTCCAAGGCTTATGGAGGTCTTCTACTGGCCCCTTCTGGACCTTCTCGTGTGGGGTTTTATAAGTGTGTATCTTTCTACATACAGGGGCGCACTGCCCGAGTTTGTAACCTTCTTCATAGGTGCCCTCATACTGTGGGACATTCTTTTCAGATCTCAACAGGGTATAACCGTATCCTTCCTTGAGGATATGTGGTCGAGAAACCTTGTGAATATATTCGTAAGCCCTCTGAGTGTTGTAGAGTATGTCTGCTCACTTCTTCTTATAAGTCTCGTAAAACTTCTTCTTGCCTCAACGGTTATGGTGTCCATTGCCTACCTTCTCTACAGGTTCAACATATTCAGCCTTGGTTTTCATCTCGTGCCCTTTGTGGCAAACCTTATAGTCATGGGCTGGGCTGTGGGTATAATAACAACAGCCATAATAATGCGGTTTGGGCAGGAGGCCGAGATTCTGGCATGGGGTGTGGCATTTCTTTTTCAGCCCGTATCTGCGGTATTCTACCCCGTAAGTGTGCTTCCACCGTGGATAAAGACGGTTGCATTCTTT
>DRQE01000054.1 GCA_011371515.1 Deltaproteobacteria bacterium | reverse complement strand
TAAGGGATAGGTTTGTGGAGAGCTGGACGACCTCGTTATAGCCCTTCCACCGGGCACAGGTGATGCACAGCTAACCCTTGTGCAGACCATACCACTTACAGGCTCAGTGGTGGTGACAACCCCGCAGGATGTCGCCCTCATAGATGCAAGGCGTGCCATAAAGATGTTCAAAGAGGTAAAGGTGCCCATACTCGGAATAGTGGAGAATATGAGCTACTTTGTATGCCCCCACTGTGGCGAGAAGACCGAGATATTCAGCCACGGCGGCGGAGAGAAGACGGCCGAAAGATACGGTGTGGAGCTTCTCGGCACTATACCAATAGACCCATCGATAAGGGAAGGTGGAGATAAGGGGGTGCCTGTTGTCGAGGGCAATCCCGACTCACCACAGGCAAAGGCATTCATGGAGATTGCAAAGAAGGTGGCAGCAAAGATAAGCGTTATCTCTCTGGCAGAACCAGCGAGCCAGTGAGCGCCTCGATGTTTTCGATACGGTGCTGGCGCATGTAAGCCTCTATCTCTTTTATAACCTTCATTGCACCGCGGGGCTCAACAAGATTTAGGGTGCCCACCTGAACGGCACGGGCACCTGCTATTATGAACTCAAGGGCATCCCTGCCGTTCATTATTCCGCCTATGCCAATAACTGGAACCTTTGCAACCGAGGCAGCCTGCCATACAAGCCTTAAGGCTATGGGCTTTATGGCAGGCCCTGATAGCCCCCCTGTTACGGTTGAAAGCACAGGGCGCCTTTTTTCCACATCTATTGCCATGGCAGGTATGGTATTTACGAGGGATATGGCATCTGTGCCTGCCTCTTCCACTGCCTCTATCATTGCCTTAAGGTCTGGTGCATCAGGAGAAAGTTTGGTTATAAGAGGCAGCCCTGTTGCCTCCCTTACAGCTGCCACAACCTCTCTGGCAGAGGCAGGGTCCTGACCAAACTTGAGCCCACCTTTTTTTACATTAGGGCAGGATATGTTTACCTCTATGGCGCTTATACCTTCTACACCGTCGAGTATGCGTGCAACCTCGCGGTATTCGTCCACCCTTTCTCCAAAGATGTTTGCCACCACTGTGGCACCAAGCCGTCTTAACTCGGGCAGTTTATCCTTAACGAAGTGCTCCACCCCTATGTTCTGTAAGCCTATGGCATTTATCAGCCCTGCAGGAGTCTCGATTATACGGGGTGGTGGGTTTCCTGCCCTCGGTTTGAGGGAAAGCCCTTTTACAACAATGGCTCCAATCTGAGAGATGTTCATGAATTCGGTGAACTCAAGCCCGTAACCGAAAGTGCCCGAGGCAACCATCACAGGGTTCTTAAGCACAAACTCCGGTGTAATATGTACCTTTGTGTTCAGCTCTTCCATTTAAGCTCCCTCACATTGAATACCGGTCCGTCCACACATGCAAGCCTGTAGCCCTCTTTTGTTTCAACGGAACAACCCATACACACACCCATGCCACAGGCCATGCTGGTCTCAAGGGATACGAAGGATTCCACCCCCTTTGCCTCACATATGGAGGCAACCTTCTCGAGCATCCCCTCGGGCCCACAGGCAAGCACGTGCTTGCCTGCTATGTCTTTACTTTCGAGAAGCTCCGTAACCACCTTGCCGTCTCTTTCCTGAACGGTAAACTCCACCTCTGCACCAAGCCCCTTCAGGTCGTCTGCCAGTATGAGTTCTTCTTCCTTTCTTACTCCAAAGAATAGCCGCGGGGTCTTTCCCATCCGTAAAAGCTCCTTTGCCACCATGTAGAAGGGCACGATACCCATGCCACCTGCAACCATGAGGTAGTCTTTATCCTCTGTAAGCTCAAACCCATTGCCAAGGGGGCCCAGCACATCCACCCTGTCGCCCCGTTTGAGCTGTGACATAAGGGATGTGCCCTTTCCAACCACCCTGTAGAGTATCTCCACACCACCCTCTTTTATGTTGTATATACCGAATGGCCTTCTTAAGAGTGGATCGAAAGTGGGGCTTATCCTGAGCATTACGAACTGCCCCGGTTTTACTGTAAGGGGGTCCCAGCCCAGAGTTATTCTGTAATGGCCCGGAAAGAGGGCTATGTTGGATAACACTTCTACTGACTCTGTTGTGCGCATTGTTGACATGGTCTTTACGGAATCACGCGGCTTTTGTATCTGAAGACAAGCCTCATAACTATGGCGTCTTCGTTGCCGTAGTAGTTCTCCCTTATGTAGACCTCTTCGAAGCCGAACCGCTTGTAGAGGTTTATTGCTGCCCTGTTTGACCTTCTGACCTCAAGGTGTACCACTTCAACCCCTCTGTCCTCCATGAATGCCAGTGCCATTGTAAGAAGCCTTCTTGCAAGCCCCTGTCTTCTGAGCTCGGGGTCAACGGCTATGTTGAGTATGTGTGCCTCGTCTGTAACTATCCAGAAGACTATGTATGCGGCAAGCCGCAGTCTGCCCCTTTCCTCTATCTTTTCCACAAAGGCATAGGATATGGGGTTTTTAAGCTCCCGCTCGAAAAACTCCCGCCTCCACGGATTTGGAAAGGAGAGCCTTTCGATCCTTATCACTTCGTCTATGTCTTCCTCGCTCATGGGAAGGATCTTTACAGAGAGGGGTTTTTGTCTTCCTGTTGCATGCAATCTTATACCGGTCTTTTATTTTTCGTTGGTTGCAAATATAAGATGCCAGAAGTCTATCTTCTTGAGTTTGAACTTCTTCTCTACCTTTATTGCGCTCTTTTCTATAAACTCATCCATTGCAAGGTCACTTCTCCAGCCAACCCTTTTGCTCAGCGGTGTTATGAACCTTTCAATGTTGCCTATCAGTTTGTTGCTGCTGCGGAAGTGGTTCACTATGACGATTCTTCCGCCCTTTTTGCACACCCTTTTGACCTCGTTCATAACCCTGTAGGGGTCTGGCACCACGCTCACCACATGGGAGATGAATACCTTATCGAAACTGTCGTCTGCAAAGTTGAGGTTCATGGCATCCATCTCAAAGAGCTGTACATTGTCGAGCCCGTAGGTTCTGACCTTCTCCTGAGCCTTCTTGAGCATCTCACGGGAAAGGTCTATGCCGACTATCTTACAGTATCTGGGAAACACATTTAGTGAGAGCCCTGTGCCTATGCCCACATCGAGCACCCATTCGCCCGGCTGTATGTCCATCGACTGAATGGCGTGTTTTATCCTCGGGTAGAAGAATCGCTTAAAGATTGCCTCGTATACATTGGAGTAACCGTTGTAAATCTTTTTTACTGCTTCTATCTCCAAAGTTCCTACCTCCTGAGTGTTTTGGTGTAGATGAGTTTGTGGTCTCCCTGTATGTAGTAGTCTTTTATCTGTGCCTCTTCTGTGAAGCCACAACTTCTGTAGAAACGCCTTGCCCCTTCGTACTGGGGCAGACTCGAGGTCTCTATTATGAGCTTTCTTCCGCCCTTTTCTACAACAGCCCTTTCCATGTAATCCATAAGTCTCTTTCCCACACCCATCCTTTGCCGATCGGGTTCAACCATTATCCAGTATATATCATATGCTCCGTGGGAAAGGGCTGCCTCGCCGTAACAGGCAAACCCTGCAGGGCTGCCTGCCACAAGGGCTGTAAGCCACAGGTATTCATCAGGCTCTTTTAAGTATATATCAAGTAGCTCTACGGCACAATCCTTTTCTTCTTCTGTAAAGTGCGAAAACCCCTCGAGGATGCGGACAAAGGCGGTTCTATCCTCTTCGATGGTGCTCCGTATAAGGGGTTTATTCGTATCTTTTTGCTGCAATACTTACGAGCTCCCCTATGAACTGGTGATACTCCATGCCTGCTGCTCTTGCAGCCCTTGCAAAGCCTGCATCCCGTGATATATCAGGGTTTGGGTTTACCTCGAGCACCCATAGGTTGCCATCCTTATCGAGCCTCATATCAACCCTTGCGTAGTCCCTGCAGCCGAGTGCCCTGTATGCCCTGATGGCTGTTGCTTCAAGCCTCTTTTTCAACTCCTCTGACACAGGAGCAGGACATACAGGCGGGGTCTTCCTGTAGAGAGGGCTTACCTCTATCCACTTTGCCTCGTAAGAGCATATTCGCGGCAGCTCCTCGGGATACTCGGAAAAGTCTATCTCCGATGGCGGAAGTGCCACCGTCTCGTCGTCGTTGCCCATGACCGATATGTTGAACTCCCTGCCGTCTATGAATCTTTCCACGAGGGCATGGGAACAGTACTCTTCCAGTATGTGTTCTATTCTGGCAGAAAGCTCCTCCATGGTGTGCACAACAGAGTCTGTCTCTATACCGAGGCTTGCATCCTCTGTAAGGGGCTTTACTATGAGAGGAAAAGAGAGCCCCTCTGGAAGCTCAACCGATGGGTCATCGGTTACAAAATGTAAAGGTGTGTCCACGCCTGTCCCTTTGAGGATGTCCTTTGTCCAGCCCTTGTTGAGTGCCACACCAAGGGTTATAGAGGGGTTCCCCGTGAACTTAAGGTCATAGAGTTCAAGAAGTGCTGCAATATTCATCTCGAACTTGCTGTTAAGAAAGGCTCCCTCACATAGGTTAAACACAAGGTCTGCCCTGCCATCGTTTATCTCTTTGAGGAACTCATCGAACCCTTCCTCTGTAAGCGGGGTGAGTATGGTGCGATAGCCAAGCCTTTCAAGGCTTCCTGCCACCTCTTCCACGCTTTCTCTTATATCGCCAAACTCTATTTCTTCGTCGTCCACCACATAGGTGTCTGCCCCTTCATCGTTGAATATTATTCTTATGGTCTCTACACTCATAGTCCGTACCTCTTTCTTGCTATATCTACCACTGTGTTTACAAGCTCGCTGAATGTAAGCCCTGCAGCACGGGCTGCCTTGGGAAAGCAGGAGTTGTGCTCTGGATCGGGCAGTATTCCTGGCAGAGGGTTGAGCTCAAGCACATGTGGCCTTCCCTCTGCATCGCACCTTATGTCCACCCTGCACCAGTCCCTTACCCCAAGGGCTTTGAAAGACTCTACCGCCAGTCTGCTGACATTTTCCTTCAACGTGTCCGACACCTCCGCAGGGCAGCGGAATATGTTGAGCGGGGCTTCTGGTCTGTCGAAGACCCACTTTGCCTCGTAGGAGTATATGGGGTTTGCCCCGCGGGGTATGGCAGAATAATCTATCTCAACTATGGGGAGAACCCTTATATCGTCTCCATTGCCAAGAAGTGCCACGGTAAACTCCCTGCCAGACAGATATTCCTCCACAAGGGCAGGCTGACCATAGGTTGCAATAAGGGAGTTTACCCTTTCTTCAAGCTCCGCCTCACCATGTACGAGGGAGTCATTCCTTATGCCCTTGCTTGAGCCCTCATGCAGGGGCTTTACTATCATGGGAAACTCAAGCCCGCCTTCTATACCGCTGTATCTTTTCTCAACGACGAAGTAGCGTGGTGTGGGTATACCGTAGCAGGAAAGGATCTGCTTTGCCCTTAATTTGTTAAGACACAGCCCCAGTGTAAGGGGAGAGGAACCCGTATAGGGGATTTCAAGAAGCTCGAGTATGGCAGGTATGAAGGATTCTCTGCTGTCACCACCCATGCCCTCTGCCATGTTGAAGACCATATCGGGCTTAAGACTGTTAAGCCTTGAGGGAGCATCTCTGTTTGCCTCTACAATGAATACCTCTTCGTGTCTTTCAAGTAGAGCCTTTCTAACGCTCTCTATGGTCTCGTGGTCGTCCCATTCGGCATAGCATTCTTCAAGATGAGGCGGAACCTCTTCCTTTATGTTGCATGTTATGGCTATCTTCATGTTTTTTAAGATGGGATGCTTCTATCAGAACAGAAGCACTGCTGCAGCAACCACTGTTGTGTACTTGCCATCACCCTTGACTATTGCAGACTGAGTAACATTGGTGGTTTTAACGATCTTATCGCTTATCCTGTATATTTCCTTTTTCTCATCCCATCCAAGGTTTTCGTCGAGCTCTATACCCAGAGTTGAAGCAAGCATTGCTGCTGCAAGGTCTTCTGCATAGTCGCCTGCGATGGCCTCGGTCTGACCATAGGCATGGTGTTCGCTGAGGTAGCCGTAGAGTTTTTTATCCATCGGTATGGCACAGCCCACGCTTGCAGCTATAAGGCGGCGTGGCTCGTTGCTGGAGAGTTTGCTCATAACACAGAAGGTTATCTGCCCGGGGGCGAGTTTCTTTACCCCCTGACTTCTTGGTATTATCTTACAGCCCGGAGGGAAGATACTCGAGACCTGAACGAGGTTGAATTTTTCTATGCCCGCATCACGCAGGGCAAGCTCGAAAGAGTGTAGTTCCTCTTTGTGGCATCCCACACCCTTTGTAAAGAATATCCTTTTAGGAACATACAGCACCGCTATCTCCCTCCTGCCTGTTTTTTATTATATATCCCATAAGTTTATATACAAGCTTTGCAGCAAGAAAGTCCGGAGCCACATTGCCTGCCATGGGGCTCAACTCAACCACATCGAAGCCCACGATGTTTCTGTTTTCTGCCACACATCTCAGAAGCCCTGTAACATCATACCATCCAAGCCCACCGGGCTCAGGGGTGCCTGTAGAGGGCATTATGGATGGATCAAACACATCAAGGTCTATGGTTACAAAGACATCCTCCGTGAGTCCTGAAAGTATATCTTCAAGCGGCATCCCTTCTTTTACAATATCCTTTGCAAAGTATGTGTTCACTCTGTCAGTAGAGCCGAGAAACTCTGCCTCTTCTGTGCTGAGACTTCTTATACCCACCTGCACGAGTGTGCACACCTCACTTATCCTTCTTGCCACACAGGCATGGTTGTAGGGGCTTTCCTGATAGCTTTCCCGCATGTCTGCATGTGCATCGAGCTGCAATACAGAAAGTGCGGGGTACTTTTTCTTCAGTGCCCTTATGGTGCCTGTTGTTATACTGTGTTCACCACCCAGTAGAACTGGAATCAGGCAGCCCTTCTCAAGAAGCTCTGTGCAGGCTGCTTCAACCCTCTGGACCATCTTTTCGGGACCCACCGTGGTCACCTCAAGTGGGGTAAGTGTTTCAATGCCTGCCTGCCATGGTTCACACTCAAGTTCTTCGTCGTAAAGCTCCATGTTCATGGAGGCATCTATTATGGCTGCAGGTCCCCTTCTTGCACCACCCATGTAGGAGGTGGTAAAGTCGTAGGGCACTGGCAGCACCGAAAAGAGCGGTCTTTCCACCGTAGAGTCTCTGCCAACTCCACCAAAGTTGAAGCTGCCTTCTTCCTTCTGAATCAGTCCCATATCCTCTTTCTAACCTTCTGGGCGCCCTTTACCGAAAGGTCTGGTAGTTTCCTTTTGAACCCTTTAAGCCTCTGCGAGAGTGCGCTCACTATAAGAGGCAGTGCTATGGTGGACTCACAGTTTACCGTTACCCTCTTTGACCTTCTTGCTATCTTACCCCAGCTCTGTGCCTCCTCAAAGGTGCATCCGCTAAGTCCACCCCAGTGTGGAGAGTCGGTTGTAATCTGCAGTGCGTACTTGTGGCCCGGAGTCCTTTTGCACATCATGTTTGCCGTTACCTCAGACTGCTGTATAAAGTTCTTTGGCACGCCTCCACCTATGAAGACTATACCAGAGTTCTTTGCCCTTGCCGTAAGGTATGCGGTCTCTTTAACATCGGCTATTATGTCGAACATGAAGTTGTTCTCACCATCTCTAAGCGCAAGGGCTATGCCTATGGAGGAATCTCCAAGAGCAGGACAGTAGACGTGCACACCTGCCTTGTAGGCTGCCGTCAGTATGCCGTCTCTTTTTGTGCGTCTGGCAAGGTCTTTACCCATAAGGTAGAAGAACTCCCTTGTGGTGTAAGGGCGCTCTTCAAGGGTGTAGGAGAAGTTGTAGATGTATTCATCAGAGGAGTTGAACTCCTCTTCTATGGCGAAGACATCGTAAATTCTGTCCACTCCTGCACTGCGAAGGTCTTTATCGTTCACCATGTGGCTGCCCTGCCAGTGTTTCCAGCCAAGGGTTTCGTGTATGTCGTGAAAGAGGTTTGCTCCTGTGGAGACCAGACAATCTATGTATCTGTTCTTTATGAGGAAAACCATAAGCTCACGCATACCGGCAGGTATCATTGCGCCTGCAAGGCCGAAGAATATGGTGGTCTCGCCCCGTATCATCTCCTCCCATATGTCTGCCGCATGGGAGAGATTCTTTGCCTGAAAGGCCGTATCTCCCATCCTTTCCACAAGCTCTGAGATGCTCGCATTGGGCTCTATCGGGATTGGTTTGACGGGCTTTTTGATAAACTTCTTTCTCTTTTCCATGTCAAATACTTCTTTTGCCAACTTAAGCCTCCTGTGTATGTTTTTATAAGCCCAGTTGCTTGTAGATGCGCGGGCTGTTTATTGCCCTATCGGGGTTTTATTTAGCCCTTTGAGTCCAAAGGTGATGCAACAAACTAATATATATGCTTCGAACCCTTTGTGTCAAGAAGTTTGAGAGGAAGGCTTCAGCTCTTCTATGCGAAGCCTAACCGTTCTTAACCCCTGCCATTCATCTATGTAAGGATAAAAGGCTATGTCGAACAGGCCATCCTTTATGGGGTGGTAGTTTGCCCTGTCAAAGGCTATACCGTTTTGCAGAGTGCCGTTGTGTTTTATCATAACCCGCAGGTGTCTGTCTTTTACGAGTTCTGTGTGGAGTATGTTTGCCCCCATCACGCACAGAAGGGGTCTTTCGTTCATGTAGCCGAAGGGTGAGAGTTTTTCAATCTCGTCCACGAGGCGTGGTTTGAGCTCGTCAAGCGTTACCCGTGCATCGAGCTCAACTGTGGGCACGAGGTCTTCAGCCGAGAGAGCCGAGTTCATAAGCCCTATGAACTCTCTGCGGAAGGCTTCGAGGTTTTCCCTTTTGAGCGTAAGACCTGCTGCCGAGCGGTGTCCACCGTATTTTTCAAGGTAGCTCTCACACCTTCTCAATGTATCTATGATGTTGCAGCCAGCCGTTCCCCTTGCAGAG
>DRQE01000053.1 GCA_011371515.1 Deltaproteobacteria bacterium | reverse complement strand
CTACTCTATAACCACCGTGGCTATGGCAAGCCCGCCTGAGTGGGCAGAGCCGAAGTGTATCTTTCTACCCTCGAGAAGGTTTTTCACCCTGTCGTGAAGTCGAAGCACCCTGCCATCAGGGTCCACAAACTCAACATCCTTCCACCTTATGCTGCCTGCAAGCCCCGTGCCGAGGGCCTTTAGAAGTGCCTCCTTGAGGGCAAACCTTCTTGCAAGCCCCACACCTGATGTGGCTCTTTCAAGTTCCGCCTTTGTAAAGACCCTCTCGCAGAACCTCCTGTTGCGACATGCCCTCTCAATGCGTGCTATCTCCACTATGTCTATACCCTTGCCTGTCATCTTCTTTCAAAGTCGTCCTCGAACCTTTCAATATCGTCTTCTTCAACGTAGCTTCCAGCCTGCACCTCTATGATTTCAAGGGGCTCTTCGGTGGATGGATTCTCGAGCCTGTGTTTTACACCCTTCGGTATATAGGTGCTCTGGTTTGGGCCTATCTCCATCACCTCTTCGCCTCGCTGTATCCTTGCCCTGCCGGAAAGCACTATCCAGTGTTCGCTTCTTTTCCTGTGGAGCTGTAGACTCAGCCTTCTCTGTGGCTCCACCCTTATCTTCTTTATCTTGTATCCATCTCCGTGTTCAAGCACGGTGTAGCTACCCCAAGGGCGCTCCACTGTTCGGTGTATCTGAAACTCCCTGTAGCCACGGCTTTTGAGTATGTCCACCACCTTTTTTACATCCTGTACCCTCTCCTTGCTGCACACAAGGGTTGCATCAGGAGTGTCTGCAACTATGATGTCCTCAAGCCCTATGGTTGCAACAAGGCGGTCCTGTGCGATTATGAAAGAATTCCTGCTATCTATATCAACCACCCTTCCCCTGATTATGTTGCCAGCATCATCGGGGCTGAATATGTGCTCAAGGGAGTTCCACGAGCCCATGTCCGACCATCCAAACCCTGCCTCTATGAGAGCCACATTCCGTGCCTTCTCGAGAACCCCTGTATCTATGGATACAGGCTCCATCTTATCGTAGGCTTTTTCCACGCTCCCACCATCTCTTATTGCCATGAGCTTTTCATACAGCTCTGGAAGATAGCTCTTTATAGCCTCAAGGATGCTTCTTGCCTTCCATACGAATATGCCGCTATTCCAGTAATAGCCCCCATCTTTTATGTATCGCCTTGCCCTTTTAAGGGTTGGCTTCTCCACAAACCTTTCAACCTTCATTACGCTCACCCCACCCCTTTTCTCCAGTGGCTTCTGAGCGGTCTTTATATACCCGTAGCCAGTTTCTGGTCTTGTGGGGTTTACCCCGAAGGTTACAAGCCACCCACCCTCTGCAACCCTTGCTGCCACCCTTATAAGCCTTCTAAGGGTTGGGGGCCTTTCCACTATGTGGTCTGAAGGAAGCACTACCATGATGGGGTCCTCTGCGAGTTCAAGAAGCCTTATGGCAGCAAGCCCTATTGCAGGGGCGGTGTTTCTTCCAACAGGCTCTGTTATGAACTGTGGCAGAGGGGTTTCTCCCCTGCCCATAAGATAAAGCCTTATAAACTCTCCATGTGTGGGGTTTGTTACGATAAAAATCCTTTCAACAGGGATAAGTGGCTTTAGCCTTTTAATGGTGAGCTCTAAAAGTGTCTCATCACCTGTAAGCCTTAAGAGTTGTTTTGGACTTTCCAGCCTCGAAAGGGGCCAGAATCGTGTGCCACTTCCTCCTGCAAGGATTACACCGTAGAGAGTTTTTTTGGTTCTGCTCATCGTCTCTTTCTGAGTAGCCTTTCGTATAGTTCTATGTGTGCATTTACCATATCGTCCCAGAGGAAGAGTCTTTTCTCTGTGCTATTGTATTCTCCATGGTATACCTTTTCCACACCCTCTGCAAGTGCCTGTGGATTGGCAGGCTCTACCAGAACGAACCTGCCCGATACGACCTCTGGCAGAGAGCCTGCAGAGCTTGCCACCACGGGCACCTCCATGGTACATGCCTCAACACAGGTAAAGCCAAATCCCTCTGTGAGAGAGGGCACCACCACACAATCGCTTGCCTTTATATAATAGGGTAGCTCCTCTACTGGCAGTGGGTCAAGGATGAGCACATCCTCTCCCCTCTTAAGCCCAAGTTCATCTATAAGGGAGGCCACCCTTTCAAACCCCTTCTCGGGTCTTTTTGCCAGTATAAGAAGGGCAACAGAGTCTGGAATCCTGCGCTTTATAAGTGGTATTGCCCGTACAAGATAGTCTATACCCTTTGTGAATCCCGGCCTTCCAAAGTAGAGGTAGACGAACTTCTCTTCCACCCCGAGGGTTTTTCTTATCTCCTCACGCCTCTTGCCGTTCTTAGATGGATCGAAGATTGTATGGTCTATACCGGGATAGGCAAAGAAGAGTTTTTCCTCCTTTACCCCCCAGTTTTTTGCATCCTCAAGGGTACTCTTTGAGTTGCACATAAAAGCATCGAAGGGTAGTGAAAGTATAAGATTTTCGAAGGCACGGTACATCAGAGACATAACAGTGCCTATACCCAGAAGGTGCCACCTTTTACCTATAACCTCATGGACGAACAGTACCACAGGCTTTCCCCGTGCCTTTGCCGAAAGCCATGCAGGTGGAGCCCCATTGTATGTGGTAGTCTGCACAATATCTGCCCTCTTTGTGTATTTCCATACCTGCGGAAGGGCAAAAAGTGTGAACCAGTATCTATCCCCCTTCTGTGGCACCCAGACCCTGTGTATGTGCACCCCACCCACGACTTCCTCTGCAGGGGTTTCGGGCAACCTCACCGTAACCACATCACAGTGATGCCCCTTCCTTACGAGCCCCTCTGCAAGGTTCTGAAAGAGTCTTTCTGCTCCTCCCACATGGGGATAGTAGTATTCCAGAACGAAGCATATCCTCATCGTGTTCGCCTTTTCACCGTCTCTTCCAGTACGGATAGCACCTTGTTTGCTGTCTTCTGCCAAGAGAACTCTTCCATCCTTTTTCTACCACGGCGGATGAGCTCTTCTTTTAAGGCACCCTCTGAAAGTATCTTATACATGCTATGTGCCATCTCCTCTATGTTTGAAGGCTCGAAGAGAATTGCTGCATCTGCTGCAACCTCTGGCAGGCTCGTTCTGTTGGAACAGGCAACAGGCACCCCACAGGCCATAGCCTCAAGAATGGGTAAGCCGAAGCCCTCGTAGAAAGAGGGATAGACAAAAAGTTCTGCACCGCTGTAAAGTGTTGGCAGCTCTTCGTCTGGCACAAATCCTGTAAAGATAACATCCCCTTCAAGCCCACTTTCTTTTACGAGACTAAAAAGGGTTGGGTCTGCCCTTCCGCCAAGCCCTGTTATAACGAGTTTGTGTTCTATACTGTATCTATCTTTGAGAAGTTTGTACGCCCTTATAAGGCCATCTATATTCTTATAGGGTCTTCTGGATGCAACATATAGAATGTATCTGCCATCTATACCCTGTTTGCGAAGCCTCTGTCTGTCAACCTCCACTTTGCCAAACCCCTCGTCACAGGCACCGTAGACAACCTTTACCTTACTTTCGTCCACACCAAGGCGTCTAACTATATCTGCCTTTGAGGAATTGGATACGGTTATTATGGTATCACTTCTCTTTGCGGTAAGGTAGAAGAGGGTCTTTAGAGCAAGGCGTTCTAATACCGTAAATGTCTGTGGCATAATAAAGGGGATCAGGTCGTACATTATGGTAACCTCTGGAAAGGGGTGCAGGACAGGGGCTATGTTGCCCGTTGAAAGAAGCACATCCACACCCTTACGCCTTGCAACCATTGGTAGAAAGAGCTGCTCCCAGAGTATCTTTGCTGGCCTCACTCTGGCAGATACATTGCACACATGCTCTTCAAAATTATCTGTAAGATAGAAAGTGCCTTTGCAGTCTTTATTTGTGAAGAGTATGTAATGGTTCTCCCTGTCTATTGTCTGAAGTCCTTTTATAAGCCCTCTTAAGTATCTCTCTATACCGCCACCTCTGCCTGCAACGAGAAAGAGTATGTTTATACCTATCTTCATCCTCTGCTATCCGTGGAAAACCTGCAAGAAGCCCTACCCCACCCTCTGTGTGAGCCACCACTCAAGGGTCTTTTCAATCCCTTCTTTAAGCCCTATCCGTGGGGTCCAGCCGAGGACAGACTCTGCCCTTTTT
>DRQE01000052.1 GCA_011371515.1 Deltaproteobacteria bacterium | reverse complement strand
CCGCCACTTCAAGCCCGCCCTCAACCCCTGCTATAACGGCAGACACACCAATACTTGCGCTTACCACAAGTTTTAGTCCTGCATCTGCAGGCACGACGAACTTGCCTGTTCCCGTTATCGAGGTATTTTCCTCTCTCGATGGATTGTAGACAACAGCCACCTCCAGTTGCTCGAGTCTACCCGGACCTATTCCTGCATAGGCTCTCAGACCACCCCTTATCGAGGCAACAAGCCCTATGCTCTTTGGACCAACAGGTATGGCGAATATGGGTATATCGAAACCGAGTTTGAAGAGGTCTTTCTCTGGAATCTCTATCCTTTTGAATACATCCACACTCGAGGGCAGCCCGATTTTGCCCCTCACCTCAATCTCACCATTGGGCAGGAACCTTACCCCTGCGGTGCCCTCAAGCCAAGGGGTGAACCTTATTGTGAGCTGTCCACCACCATAGACACTTAAGGTGTCTGTGAGCTCATCAGTTGGGTTTCCTTCTTTATCCACCTTTCTATTCGATACTGCAACATCCACCTCACCTGACAGCATGCCCTTCTCATAGGCAACCCTGCCACTTATGAGGAAGGCTCCGTCGTCGTATTGCACACTTAGTTTTGTATCTATACCCGGTATATTTGGGACAGCCTCGCCACTTGCAGATAGTCTGTATCCTTCCTCGTCAGCCTTCTTTGCAACCGTTACACTTATGCTCCCACTCTTTATACCCGGTATGTCGTCCCTTAGCTCTGCCGAGCCTGTTATGGAAAATGCATTATCACTGTACTCAACGCCTACTGTTGCACTCTTTATACCCGGTATATCGAGCTCTGCTGTGCCCTGTGCAGAGAGTTTGCCATCCCTTTCGGTATAGGTTACTGTTATGCTGGCATTCTTTATGCCCTTTACCTTTCCTCTTGGTATACCGAGCTGGCCTTCCACACCAAAGGCTCTATCCCTGTAGGTTACCTTCACACTTGCAGGGTCGAACAGTTTCTGCTCGAAGTCAAACTTACCTTCAAGCTCGATGCCACCTGCAGTTGAGGCTACTGCCTCTATGTATCCATTGCCAAGTCCCTGTATGCCGAAGTCTGCCCTGCCCTTAAGGCCTATGCCTCTTGTGGTGCTTCCGAAAAGCTCGAGCGATGCACTGGATATGGTAAACGGTGGGGGAATGTTTATCTCGTCTATGGTAAAGACCTTGTAGAGCTTTAACTCACCCTTATCAAGGCTGAACCTTATATCTGCCTTTTCAAATAATGGTATAGTGGGCAGTATCCTTCCTGTACATATTATGCCCCTTTCAGGGTGTATATCGAATGTGTCTATCTCTACGGGGCTTAACTTCTTTACCTTAAAGTCTCTCCTTAACTGCTCCCTGATTGCATTCTTGTTTCTTATGTATCCTGCGAACTGGGCTTCTCCAAATCGGCTCAGCAGTATCTGTTTATCCTCACCGCTTGAGAATTCAAACTTGTCCCTGTACTGGGGCGAGACATTTACCTTTAGGTAGCCGAAATCTTCAGAGCCTGCCTTTTCATCCTCTGTGTTGAAGTGCTTCTCCTTTACAACAAATGGAGCCCTGAACCAATCTCTCTCGCTACTTGTAAGCCCACCGGGCCACCTAAAACTTTTGCCAAGTCCCCCTGTCTCGGAAGGGAATATCTTCACATATCCATTTCCACCTATTTCAGATAGCAGGGCTGCCTTTAATGGTTTAAGATGCTCTCCGCTCTCTATCTCGTCTCTCTTCCAGAACTTTGTGCGGGGGACCGAAGGATAGGCTCTTCCCTTCACAGCCCTTCTGAATACAAGGTGATACTTTTTCTTTATCTCCGCCACATTATTGCCATAAGGGGATTTGCCGCTTTTATCTCTGGTCTCTTCTATAAACTTTCTTACCTTTGCATTAATTCTGTTTTTTATATAGTTTCCAGAATCGATGTTCATCTTTGACTCAAGGAGCTCCATGTTGTCTATTGTGTTTGCCCAACCAGAGCCTGTCCAGTTTGCAAGCTGAAGCTCCAGAATATGGTCCACATGGAAGTATCTGTAAGGTGGTCTGTGCGCTCTGCCGCCCCAATCGGGTATCAAAAGCCTTTCCGCAATCTGCCGGACTGTTCCGTGATAGTAAAGAACAGGCCTGTTGTTTGGCCTTACCTTTACCAGATGCTTCTCGCTGTCATTTATCGATTCTGCTTTGTATCCCTTCCTCAATATCTCTTTTATCTTCCTCTCTATGCCATCCTTCTTTACATTCCTACGCCAAACATCACGCTGGTTAGTGGCTCCCCTTGTGTAACCCTTGCGATAGATAAGAGGGGTGCGAGAAGTGTAGATACCAGCCCTGTGGTCTCTGAGCTTGAAGCCCGGCACTTCTATCTTGTCGAAAAATATCCTGTCGCTTTCACCACCTGTGCCAAGCCTTCCAACAGACTCGGGAAGCTGGGTGGCATCAACCCTTGTGTTTTCTTCTGTGCCACCATTGGTCTGCCGCTGGATAGCCTTTGCGCCCTTTCGCTGCTGGACCACATGGGTAAGTTCGTGGGCAAGGAGTTTCTTTCCCTCTTTTGTGTCGGGCTGGTAGGCACCTTCACTGAAGTATATGTGGTTGCCATAGGTGAATGCCTTTGCCTTCAAAAGCCCACAGAGCCTTGCAGCTGTTGCATCGGTGTGTATGCGTACAGCTGAAAAGCTCCTTCCAAAGCGCTCTTCCATCTCTTTTAAGACCTCTGGCTCCATGGGGCTTCCGCCACCACGGGTTGCGGCAAGTAGTTCTTCTACCT
>DRQE01000051.1 GCA_011371515.1 Deltaproteobacteria bacterium | reverse complement strand
TCCATAATATCAGGGGTTACAGGAAAGTTGCCCTTTCGCAGTTCGTTCAGGAGGTCTTCTGCAGAGTGTGTAACCTCTATAACCTCTTCAAAGGCAAGAAACCCTGCTGCCCCTTTTATGGTATGTATTGACCTGAAGATCTCGTTCAATACATCCATGTCATTGGGGTTCTTCTCAAGTGTTATGAGGTTCTGCTCTACTCCATCGATAAGCTCCTTTGCCTCAACAATAAACTCCTTTATTATCTCTTCCATACCATCTGTAGACATAGGCACATCTCCTTATAGTATTTTTTTGAGAAAAAATACAGAAGGCGGATTACTTGAGATTTTCCATAATAATGTCTATCTTTTCCTTTAGTGCTGCTGCCGTAAAGGGTTTGACTATGTAATTGCTAACCCCTGCCTGCACAGCCTCTATAACGCACTCCTTCGTTGCCTCTGCTGTTACCATAAGTACGGGTATATCCTTCAGAGCCTCATCTTCTCTTATCCTTTTTAAGAGCTCAAGCCCTGTCATCTCCGGCATATTCCAGTCTGTTATCACAAGGTCAAACCCTCCAGCCCTCAGTTTTTCAAGAGCCATGATGCCGTTTTCTGCCTCCTCTATGTCTGTAAAGCCTGCCTCCTTTAGCAGATTTCTCAGAATCTTTCTCATTGTTGGAAAGTCGTCTACGAGCAGTATCTTCATCTTTCATCCCTCCTTATATGGACACAAAAGTTCTATATCTTCTGATATATCATAGAGCCTTTAATCATCACCGGCTTGAACATATGGCTATACTCGTGCATAAGCTCTGAAAACCCAAGAAAAAGATAGCCACCACTGGAAAGGCTTCTGTGTATATGGTTCATCGCCTTCTGCCTTGCTTCTTCGTCGAAGTATATAAGGACATTTCTGCAGAACACTATGTCCATATCTTTTGCAATGCCTGTTTCAAGTGAATCTATAAGGTTTATTCGCCTGAACTTTACGAGCTCCCTGACCTGTCTTTTAAGCACATACTCATCGCCTCTCTTTATGAAATATTTTTCAAGATACTTTGGGGGAGTATTCCTCACAGAGTAGGCTTCATATCTTCCGTTCTGTGCATACTTAAGAAACTTCTCATTTATATCACTTGCCAGTATGTGCACATTCCATCCCTTAAAGGGTATGCCCTCTTCCAGTATCACCATGGCTATAGTATAGGGTTCTTCCCCAGTAGAACATGCCGAACTCCATATCCTTATAGACCTGTAGCCATTCTTATTTTTCATAATATCTGGTATGAGATGCTCTCTTAAGATTTCAAACTGTGTAAGGTCTCTAAAGAAACTGGTCTCCTTTGTTACTATAAGGTCCACAAGGGTCTTAAACTCCTCTTCCTTTCCTATGCCACGGGAAAGTGCCTCTAAGTATTCCTCAAAAGAGGAAAAACCCTTTTCTTTTATCCTTCTTGAAAGTTTCATCTCCAGAAGATATCGCTTGTTGTCATGGAAGTATATTCCTGTTTTCTCTGCTATGAGGTCTCTTATCTTCCTGAAGGTCTCATCGCTCAGAAGAGGCCGTTGGTTTACAGCATCTGACATCATGGGGTTAGCTTCTCCTTTCTTGTATTGTTCTATCATTTAGTCCTGAGGAGTATGGTTAATCTCCTCCTCTATACTTATCGGTATACAGCGGGGTAATCTTTAATTGGTGGGATAAACAGTTTTTATACTCTCTATGGCGAGTAAATATTATCCGTAATACTCTTTAAGATAGGACTTGAGCCTGTGCATACTCTGGCTGTGCAGCTGTGAAACTCTGGACTCTGTAATATCGAGCACCCTTCCTATCTCCTTCATGGTAAGCTCGTTGTAGTAGTACAGGGATATTATCAGTTTTTCCTTCTCCGGCAGCTTCTCTATGGCCTCTTTCACTATCTTCTTGAGTTCGTTTAGTTTGCTCACAAGAAGTGGGTCTTTTCCATTCGGGTCTTTTATACACTCCAGTATGTCGAGCCCTTCTTGTCCTGAATTGAACCCAAGGTCCTCTATGTTCAGCACCGTAGAGGCACTTACCTCTCTTAAAAGCTGGAAAAACTCCTCACTGGAAAGTCCAAGGTGTTCTGCCACCTCCTCTGACTCTGCTGGTCTTCCAAGTTTTTTCTCAAGCTCCATGTAGGCGCGTTCAAGCTGATTGGACTTGTCGCGCATGGATCTGCTGAGCCAGTCCATGCTTCTCAGCTGATCCATTATTGCCCCTCTTATCCTTATCGTTGCATATGTCGAGAACTTTACCCCCCTGTTTGGGTCAAAGTTATCCACCGCCTCTATGAGTCCTATAATGCCTGCCCCTATCAGGTCTTCCACATCTATGTGTGGTGGCAGGTGTATGGCAATCTGGTTTGCTATTATCTTTACAAGGCTTATATTCTCTTCGATGAGTTTGTCCCTCTCGCTGGAATAGTATTTGGCGTACTGATGGCTCATGGCTCATTCTCCTTTTATTTAGAATGTTCTGCTTAACATCTTTCTCCAGAAAAACTGCATACCTCCTTTTAGCCCTCCTCTAATGGGCATCTCGCATAGCCGTTTTGCTATGCGGTCGAAACATATACTTGCAGGAGTGTCAGGATATGCCTCAACCACTGCCTTCTGCTGCACCACAGAGAACTGCACCAGTTCGTCGTAGAGTATGTAACCAAGGTAATCTATCGATATATTAAGGAACCTGCCTCCCACGCTGCTCAGCTTCCTGTAGACATTCTTACCCTCCTCTTCTGATTCCACGGCATTCACTATGAGTTTGAAAGCCTTCTCACCGTATCTTTTAGATAGTACTTTCATCAGTGCATAGGCATCTGTTATGGATGTGGGTTCTGGAGATGCTATAACCACTATGTCATGGGCAGCCATGTTGAAAAAGAGCACATTGCTCGATATACCGGCTCCCGTGTCTATAATCATTATGTCTATCCCGTCCACCATCTCGTCAAGATGAGCCACAAGCGAGAGCTGCTCCTCTGCGTTGAGCTCTGTAAGCTCCTGTATGCCGGAGGAGGCAGGCAGTATCATAATACCCTCTGGTCCTTTTATTATTATCTCTTCCAGTCTTTTTTCTCCTCTCAGAAAGTGGCCTATGTTGTATCTTGGCGTAAGTCCCAAGAGTATATCTATATTGCCCAGCCCCAAGTCCGCATCCATAACCAGCACCCTTTTGCCCATCCTTGAAAGCGCTATTGCAGTGTTTGCCACTATGTTGGTCTTGCCAACCCCTCCCTTACCGCTCGTTATGGCTATAACTTTTGTCTCATGCGGTTCCATCTATACCTCCTATGTTGTTCAAGATCATGCCTGACAGTCTTTTAAGGGTAACCTTTTCTATGTCATCAGGTATATGCTGTCCTGTGGTAAAATATGTAAGGGGCTTCCTACAGTAAAGCGCTGCGTTGAATACAGAGCCAAATACCACACCCTCATCGAGTTTGGTGAAGGTGAGATAGTCTATGCCAACCCTTGTATAGTGATCGAGGGTTTCGTATATGAACTCATTCTGCGATTGCACGCTCATCACCAGATTGAGCTTCATGTATGGCATAAGGCTTGTAAGCTCAGCAAGCCTTCTTAAGTGTTCCTCGTCCGCTGGGCTTCTTCCTGCGGTATCCAGAAATATACAGTCCTTATCGGGGTGAAGTTCCACGGCTCTTACCAGCTCATCTACAGAGTCCACCCTCTGTACAGGAACCCCAATTATCTTTCCATAAAGTGCCAGCTGTTCGGTGGCACCAACCCTGTAGGTGTCCATGGTGAAAAGGGCTATCTTTCTTTTTTCTTTGAGTGCATGTATAGAAGCAAGTTTTGCTATGGTCGATGTCTTTCCAGCACCTGTGGGTCCAACGAATGCCATAAATGTTCTGCTTCTGTGGGGGAAGGGGTCTCTGGTGGTAATGCTCTCGAGCAACTTTCTTTTTATATATCTTTTAAGACAGCCTGTATCG
>DRQE01000050.1 GCA_011371515.1 Deltaproteobacteria bacterium | reverse complement strand
GGCGGGCGTCTGGGGTCTATTGCCTCGGAAAGTCTGCCCTCTATAAATGCCTTTGCAAAGCCAAGGTCTGTTGCACTGTCAACCGATATGGTGGCGGCATTTATTATTATATATATTCTAAGCAGAAGGGCAAACCCCATTATTATGGCAATCTTCTGCCACGGGGTAAGCCCATTGAACCAGTCCACTATCTTTGCAGCCTGCCTGCCCACTGTATTCACGACAGTCCTTTCCTTGGGGAATTAGAATATTTTACTTTACATGATGGTGGCAATGCAACACCATTGGGCAGGAAGTTGTCGCGATTGTTTCGGGCTCAGTCGTTCTGGAAGGTAAAGTTTATCTCCGCCTCTTTAAGTGTAGGGGCGGCACCGTCCTTTTCAGAGAGGATGAGCTCTTCCTGACCGAGGGGCCAGTCTATGGAGAGCTCCTTGTCGTTCCACCTTATGGTCCTTTCGTGCTCTGGTGAGTATTCTGCACCTGACACCTTGTAGATAACCTCTGCCACATCTGTGAGGACCAGAAAACCATGGGCAAACCCAGCAGGTATCCAGAGCATATGGCCATTCTCCTCTGTCAGTTCCACCCCAAGCCACCTGCCGAAGGTGGGGCTACCCCTTCTTATGTCCACTGCGACATCGAATATGGCACCCCTCGTGCATCTTACCAGCTTTCCTTGGGCTTTTGGATTGAGCTGATAATGGAGCCCCCTTAACACACCTTTTGTGGAGCGTGAGTGGTTGTCCTGTATGAATACCGCATCTATTCCGGCTCTTTCGAACTCTGACTTCTTATAGGTCTCCATAAAAAAACCCCTGTCATCTCTGAAGATGCGGGGTCTTACAAGCACGAGCCCCTGTATGTCAAGGTCTTCGAACTCAAAAGGCATGGCTTCAGAATATCTCTCCCTCTGCAACTTTTTTCAGATATGTTCCATAGTCTGTCTTATCGAGCCTTTCGGCAGCCTTTAGAAGCGAAGCCCTGTCTATCCAGCCGTTCCGGTAGGCTATCTCCTCTATACAGCCTATCATAAGCCCTGTCTTGTTCTCTATGGTCTCTATGAAACTGCTTGCCTCGAGAAAACTGCGGTGTGTGCCCGTATCGAACCAAGCAAACCCCCTGCCAAGAAGTTTCACCTTGAGGCTACCCTGCCTCAGGTACTCCTCGTTTACCGATGTTATCTCAAGCTCTCCCCTCCATGAGGGCTCGATACTCTTCGCTATCTCTATGGCATGATTGTCGTAAAAATACATACCTGTTACCGCATAGTTGGATTTTGGCTCCTCGGGTTTCTCCTCAAGGGATACCACCCTTCCCTCCTCGTCAAACTCCACTATGCCGAACCTCTTTGGATCGTTAACATAGTAGCCAAAGACATAGGCACCACCATTTTGCTCTATGTCTCTTCTTGCTTCCTTCATTATATTTACGAGCTCGTGGCCAAAGAATATGTTGTCACCAAGCATCATACACAGGCTATCACTTCCTGCAAACTCCTCTGCAAGGCGCAACCCATCTGCAAGCCCCCGTGGGGAGTGCTGTACGGTATAGCTTATACTCATCCCAAGATTCTCTCCACTGCCAAAGAGCTTTCTGAAGCCTTCCAGATCCTCTGGATTTACAACAAAGAGTACCTCCCTTATGCCAAGCAGCATCACGAGGGAAAGGGGATAGTATATCATCGGTTTGTTGTAGATAGGCAGGAAGTGCTTGTTTATTACCACGGTTACGGGATATAGCCTCGTCCCGCTGCCGCCTGCAAGTATGAGAGCCTTCATTAACTCGCCCCTTTTGTAACAATCCTGTTTTGAGGCTGAATTCTAACACACCAGAACAAGTGGTGTCAACCCACATTGGGGGGGGCAGTCTCTCTGAAGTCGAGCATAGAAAGTAACACAGCCCCGATTACTGCTGCCATAGATACCTGAAGGGTAAGGAAGGAGAGTAGCTTCATCCATGCAAACAGAGGTGCCACATAGACTATCAACCAGCCCGACGCTATGTCCAGCATACCGCTGCCATAGGTGAGCACTATACCTGCCGTCTTCCAGCCCGCAGACAGCGTGGTGAAGGCGAGCAGGTGATTGAGAAGTAGTAACAGAAGTGCGTAGGCGAAAAGATGTGCATGGGTGGTCTCAAGAAGCCCCATGTAGGATACCGGGGTTCTGAATATCTCTTCGTTTCCCAGATAGTACTCTACGATAGACTGGTAGCTGAAGCCCATCTTTGCCGTAAACAGAAGTATGTTGGTAAACCAGAAGATTGCCACGACGAGAAGGCTCAAAAGCAGGCTGAGCCTCGTGAAAGGCTTGTTTGGTTCGAGATGGCTGCCATTGGATAGGAACTTCATCTTTCCTTCTTCCTATTCTGTACCATCCTTTCGAAAATGGCAAGCACCTTACGGGTCTCACGCACTATCGTGTTGACACTCAGGGTTGCCCCTGTTACTGTCTGTATGTCCCTTCTTGGCCATAGGCTTGGGGTGAGCCTCTTTCCGCTGAACTGTTTGAACCAGCGTCCCTCGGGTATGTACTCTTCTGGCTCGTAGAAGGCAACAACCTCCACCTTCCTTATCGAAAGGTCGGGGTTGAGCACCACCATGGTCACGGCGTACTTGGTTCTAACCACATGGCTCACGAAGGTTACATAGGCTATGGTCCTGCCATCTTTTGTGCCCCTGTAGTAGGTGAAAAGCCGTGAGACATCTTTCACCTTCGCCCTTTTTGCTATCTCCTCTGCTTCATCCCTCGAAAGATAGAGGCTTACCTTTTCCACCTTGGCATCCTCTCCAAAGACCCGCAGGAGGGCTTCCTCCCTTGTGGAGTATACCCTCCCGTGGGCTATGGTTGCAAGAAGGGCTATTATAATCATAACCCTTATCCAGATCCGTGGCATCTTCCCTCTTCAACATCCTCCTTGTCAGAAGAGAAACCCTATTGCTGCGTTGAACTGGTCTATCTTGTATTCGTCGAGCCCGCTTCCTTTGCCTTCGGGCAGTGCTGAGGCTGTATCCCTCATCTGATAGTCTGCCTTCAACACCACATTTGGATGGGGCTTGAAGCTCACCCCTACGGTGGTAACCGTTCTATCGAGGGTTTTGTCAGGGGTATCGCCTGCAAAGACATCGTCGTTGAGGTCGTACTTTTCATAGCGTACGAAAGGCTGCAAGGAGTACTCTGTCGTAAGGGCAAGCAGTGTCAACACATCCACAGCCCCCTCGAGATACCATCCCTTAACCCCTTTTCCTATGCCACTTCCGTTGAACCAGCTGTTTCCATCTATGCTCCCCTCTATGTAGAGAGCCCTCAGTTCCACCGCCTTTATGCGTGCCTCTGCATGTACCTCCCACAGCTTTACCGTGCCCTTTCTCGGCTGGCTCACGCTGTCGGCACTCACCCCACCTTTTCCGCTTCCTGCAAGCCCGTGGTAGTATGTGCCACCCACTATTATACCAGGTGTTACGGCATAGTTAAGGTTAAAAAGTGCCGCCCCCCTGTCTGCGTTTATCTTGGCAGCCTTCTGTCTGCCTCCCTTTATCCAGCTTGAGCTCTTGAAAAGGTCTGCCCTCAAGCCATTGACGATGGCTGCCTTGTAGGAGAGATTTCCTGCACTACCGTAAGCCATGACCCCTATCTCGCTCCATGTGGAAGGTATTATGTAGGTCTCTATGTCAGGCCTGAAGGAGCCGTAATAGACCGTTGGCTCGTGGTACTCGTTTATGAACCCTATGGGCATCAGCATGTATCCTGTTCTTATATTGAAAGGTTTTGAGAGCATAAAGTCAAGATACATGAACTCCACTGTGGTCTCGGAACTTCTCTTTTCCACATT
>DRQE01000049.1 GCA_011371515.1 Deltaproteobacteria bacterium | reverse complement strand
CTATCAACCAGCCCCTCTACCATTCTTCGTCCAACCTTATGAGTCTCTCTACCACCATTATAGAGAGTATAGCCCGATTTTATCCCCTGTAAACCGCTACGGTGTTATTTTAAACTCTTTGAAATTCTTTGGGACAGATGTTAAAATCCTTCCTATGAAGTACGGCGAGAAGGCAATAAAAGAAGCAACCCTTGAACCATGGGACAACCCCTTCCCTGACAGGGACTACACCATAGAAATAAGCTATCCCGAGTTTACATGTATATGTCCCAGATCAGGTTATCCGGACTTTGCCACAATCCGTATAACCTATGTGCCTGACAAGAAGATAGTGGAGCTTCGCTCCCTGAAGCTATACCTTAACTCCTTCAGGGACAAAGCCATATCCCACGAGGCTGCAACCAACACCATATTCGATGCCCTCAAGGAATGCCTCAAGCCCCGTAGCCTCGAGGTTATAGGTGACTTCAATGTCCGCGGCAATGTGAAGACCATAGTGAGGGTGTCGCTTTAAGAACGGCAGGATTACTTCCAGATGTGAAGGTTAAAGCCCTTGTTCAGAGGGTCTCCCTGTCAGGGCATATGCGGTTGAACGGGCAGTAGCCACAGCTCATGTAACCGGGGCGGGCTGAAAAATCCCTTCGCTCGATGCCTGCTGCAACGGTGTCTATCTTCTCGATGGTCTTAGCCATGTCCTTCTCCGTAAACCTTGCAACCCCTACAAGCCCTGTCTCGAGAAAGTGTAGCTCACAGCCTGCAGGCATCCTGCCAAAGTGTTTGAGGTAGCTCAGGGCATATATACGAAGCTGTATGGACTCTCTTGCCCGTCTTGTTGCCTTGTCGGGCTCACGCACATCGGAGGTCTTAAAGTCTATTATATAGGCACCGTCCTCTCTCTCTTCTATAAGGTCCCACCTGCCCCTTATAGTGTAGCGCTCGAATGCCACGCTGAACTCTCTTTCAACACAGGCAGGCATTATCTTTGATGCATCTGACTCGAGAAACCTTCTTATGGTCTCAACACCTTTCTTCCATCTCTCCTCCTCGTGCTCACGGGATATAAACCCCTCACTACGCCAAGCAGACCTCATTATGTGTATGAGCTCTTCCTCTTTCACATCTATACCCTCAAGCCTCTTTCTGAAGTAGAACGATATGGCATCGTGTATCGCCTTACCATACATTATGGTATGGTGTGGCAGTATGGGCACACGCAGTATGTGAACATACCTGTACTTAAGCGGGCATGTAAGGTAGTCGTCCACCTGATAGTAGCTTAGATGCAGCTCTCCCTTGTCTGTAGCCACAACTGGTCCTTTCTCATCCACAGGGGCAAACCGTTTTATGGTCTCAAGGCTGGGAAGCTTTATCCTCTCTGCCCGTGGGGTATCGAGTGCCTCGAGCACAAAGGGGCTTGGTTTCTTTGGTCTTGAGCCTCCCCAGTCTCTGCTGGTTGTAAGGTAGAGCTCTTCCATCGCACGGGTCATACCAACATAAAAAAGCCTTCTTTCTTCTTCAAGCTGGTAGTCTCCCTCTGGGAGTATATCCTTTATGAGTTCTGCTGGCACCTCAAGTAGTTCCTTTCGTGCCCTTCTGGGGAAACGGTCCACCACAAGGCCCACCATGAATACCACCGGAAACTCAAGCCCCTTTGCCTTGTGTACCGTAAGTACATGCACATAGTCTGAATCTATATCGGGCTCCGCTGTCGATGGGTCACTGCCAGCCTCCATAAGAAGGTTGAGGTGTTCTCGCAGCATGTGGACCTTCTTTATCCTCAGGGTATCTTCTATGTGGGTTATCTCATTGAAGAACTTCTCTATGTTTCTTACCTTCTGCTCTGCCGAGGGTGTGTTCTCTCTGACAAGCTCTGTAAGGTAAGAGGACTCTGTAAGGAACATATAGAGAAGCCTGCCTGTGGGCTCGCGCAGGGCAAGCTCAGAGTATCTTTTCACATCCTCAACAATCCTTCTTATGCGCTCCTTTGCCTCCTCTGTGAGCTCATCTGCACCGCAATACACACCTTCGAGCACGCCTTCGAGCACCTTGAAGAGCGAGCGATTCCTTCTTCTTGCAATATTGTGGTATGGCACGAGCTCCTCTGCACCAAGCCCGTAGACGGGGGAGCTTGCAAGGTGAAAGAGGCTCACATTGTCGTCCCTGTCGGTTATGACTCTCAAGAAACTTATAAGTAGCATTATCTCTTCTCTGCTATACAACCCCTTGCTGCCAGAGAACTGATACTCTATACCCCTCTGTGAGAGGGCACGCAGAAATGGCTCAGCATCACGGTTTGCACGCACCAGTATGGCAAAGTCTTTAAGTCTTCTGCTACCCTCTTTCACCTTCTCCTCGATGGTTCTGGCAATAAAGTCTGCCTCTGCCAGAAGGCTGTCGAACTCAAGGAACTTAACCCCCCCACCCCTCTGGGCTCCCTTTACAGAAAGGAGCCTTTTGTCTATACCGCTTTTTACCTCCAGCCTGTCAGGGTTGTTGTGGGTAATAAGCCTGTAGGATGCATCCAGTATGGGTTGAACCGAACGGTAGTTCTTCTTAAGCGTTATGAGTCTTGCCTCAGGAAAGTATTTGAGGAAACCTATCACATTGCTTACCGCAGCCCCACGGAACTTGTATATACTCTGATCGTCGTCGGCAACAACGGTTATGTTCTTTCTTTCGCCTGCAAGAAGTTTGAGAAGCTCGAACTGGGCATAGTTTGTGTCCTGAAACTCATCTGCCAGTATGTGGACAAACCTTTCCTGATAACGCCTGAGCACCGAGGGCCTTTCACGAAAGAGCCTTAAGACGAGCAGTATCTCGTCTCCAAAGTCTATGTAGCCGTGTTTTTTTAGAAGCTCCTCGTACTTTGCGTATGTGCGTGCAAGCTCAAACTGTCTTTCTATGTAGTCAGCAGGCTTATCGCTGTCCTTGAGGGTCTCGCAGTAAGACAGATATTCCTCTGGGCTTATGTCCTCGTCCTTGAGTCTTCCTATAAACCTTACAAGCTCTGAAAGATAACGGGCTGGTTCACCAAGGGGTCTGTAGAATTCCAGCGGAAGCTCATAGAGGTGTTCCCGCAGGAATATTACGCACTCAACCTCTGTAAGTACCCTGAAGTCTGGCACGAGGCCTATCTCGAGGGCGTTGTCTCTTAAGATTCTATCGCCGAAGGAATGGAATGTGGAAATCCACACGGTGGAATAACCGTATGGAACCAGACGGTCCACCCGTTCTTCCATCTCGGCTGCTGCCCTGTCGGTAAATGTAAGGGCAAGTATGGACGAGGGGTTTACCCCCTTCTCTATCAGGCGGGCTATCCTGTGGGTTATAACCCTCGTCTTGCCGGTGCCTGCGCCTGCAACTACAAGCAGTGGGCCCTCTTCGTGCTCAACGGCTTCAAGCTGTTCCTCGTTGAGCCCCTCTTCTATCTCTTCGACCCTTGTTGCACCCATCTATCTAATAGACCTTTCTCTCTTTTACTATCTTTCTTATAAGGTTGTTGCCAGAATCGGCTATGTATATGTTACCCATTTTATCAACTGCTATGCCTGTTGGAAAGTTGAATTCCGCCTCAAAGGCTGTGCCATCGCTTCTGCCCGCAACGATCCTTCCAGCAATGGTGCTCACCACGCCATCAGGGGTTATGCGTCTTATCTTGTTGTTGCCAGAGTCGCACACATAGATGTTACCATCTGGTCCCACGGCAATGCCGGTGGGCCAGTTGAACTGTGCCTCTCTGCCTCTGCCATCTCTGTAGCCGGGCTTGCCTCCGGCAAGGGTTGAGACCTCGCCATCTGTGGAGACCTTCCTTATGGCATTGTTGCCAGAGTCTGCTATGTAGACTGTTCCGTCCTCTGCCACTGCTACAGAGATGGGCTCTCTCAGATGGGAGAGCCTGCCCCTGCCGTCTGAAAAACCGGGCAGCCCATTGCCTGCTATGGTAAAGACCCTGCCATCAGGGGTTATCTTCCTTACCGTATGGGTCCTTCTGTCTGCAACATAGAGGGCACCGTATCTGTCAACTGCAATACCCGTGGGGTATCCAAACATTGCCGAAGACCTCCTGCCATCTCTGTAGCCCGGTACATCGGTGCCTGCTACGGTAACAACAAAGCCCTCTGGGCTGAGCCTTCTTATACGGAAGTTATCTGCATCAGCCACATAGATGTTCTGCTCCCTGTCTATGGCTATGTTATCGGGCCCACGGAACAGTGCTTCTTCTGCCTTGCCATCCCTGTGGCCCGCAACGGTACTTCCTGCAACGGTGGTAACAGTGCCGTCGGTAGAAATCTTTCTTATGGCATTGTTGGAGAAGTCCGCAACGAATATGGAACCATCGTCAGCCACCACAACCCCTGTGGGCCAGTTGAAACTTGCCTTCTCTACGGAGCCGTCTTTGAAACCCTTCTTTCCATCTCCAGCTATGGTGAGTACACGGTACTGGTAACGCTCCTTAAGGGGCACAGCCGACGCTGCACCATATAGGACAAGGCAGGCCACTGCCAAGGGTATCGTCCTTCGAAACCCTCTCATGGGATGAGCACCCCTCACTGCTCTCTGTCTGTTCTTTCAAGGGGTATGTAGAACTCAAAGGTAGAGCCCTTGCCCACCTCACTCTCGCACCATATCTTGCCTCCGTGGTATTCCACCAGTTTTCTGGCAAGGGCAAGCCCTATGCCGAGCCCTTCATATTCCCTTACTATACCCTTCTCGCCTATCTCGAAGAGTTCAAATATGTGCTCTTTGAGCTCTGGTTTTATTCCTATCCCCGTATCTATGACACTTATGGTGAGTGTTTCTACCTCACCCCTTTTCTCCCTTCTTGCCTTTATGGTTATGGTTCCACCCTGCGGGGTGAATTTAACCGCATTGTCCAGAAGATTGCCTATAATCTGGCTTATCATGCCCTCGTCTGCCACTATGGTATTCACATCTCTATCTATCTCAACCTTTATGGTCTGCCCTTTACTTTCAGATAGTGGTCTCAGCCTTGCGACTATTCTGTTTATGGTGTTCCTTATGGAGAACTCTCTCTTGTCAGGGGCTATGTCCTCTATAGTGGTTCTTGCAACATGGAGTATATCCTCTATAAGTTTAAGAAGCGATTTGCCACTTCTGTAGATGTTATCCACATAGCTCTTTGCTGCCCCCGATAGCTTATCACTCTCTTCAAGTTTAAGAAGCTCTGAAAAGCCCAGTATGTGTGTAAGCGGGGTCTTAAGCTCGTGGCTCACATTGGCAAGGAAGCGCGACTTGTACTCGGTTGCCGAGATGAGCTCCCTGTTTACCTTCTCCACCACCTTGAGTAGAGACAGGAGTTTTTCCTCTCTCTCCTTGAGTGCGTCTGCCATCTTGTTGAATCCATCGGCAAGGTGTTCAAGCTCATCGCCCGTCTTTATTATAACAGGGTGTGTGTAGTCTCCTCTCGAAACCCTTTCGGCACCCCT
>DRQE01000048.1 GCA_011371515.1 Deltaproteobacteria bacterium | reverse complement strand
TTTGAGCCACATCCTTTGTAAGCTCATAGAGCACCTCTTTTATGAAGTATACATCTTTTGTGTCCTGCTCGAAGGTTACCTCCCTCGACATGGAGTTGGGCTCGTGGAATGGCACAACAGGGCTTTCGTCTATTCCCCTTGAGTACTCATGGAGCATTGTGCCATGGGCTTTTCCAAAGTATCTTATAAGGTGCAGCAAGGGGGTGCGTGAGAGCTGACCCACCCTGTGTATGCCAAGGAATTTAAGCCTCTTTTCTGTCTTCTCGCCAACTCCCCATAGTTTTCTTACGGGAAGGTCCTTTAAGACCTCCTCCACATCCTCTTCCCTTATGACCATGAATCCGTCGGGCTTTGAAAGCTCTGTTGCAAGCTTTGCAAGAAGTTTGTTTGGCGCAATCCCAACGGTTGCCGTAAGGGAGAGCTCCCTTTTAATCCTCTCTTTTATCTTTCTTGCAGTGGCTATGGATTTTTCAAAAGGGTCTTCTTCTGGGGTGCATCTTAATTCAAGAAATGCCTCATCGAGACCAAAGCTTTCAACAAGGTCTGTATACTCTCTCAATATATTCATGAATTTCTCGCTCTCTTCCTCGTAAAGTGCGTAATCTACGGGCAGAAATACAGCCTTGGGACACAACCTCTTTGCCCTCTTTAGCGGCATGCCAGAGTGTATGCCAAACCTTCGTGCCTCATAGGAGGCAGAAGAGACCACCCCACGGCTGTGCGGGTCTCCGTCACCACCAACTATTACGGGTTTTCCGCGAAGCTCTCTTCTTCTTTTAAGCTCCACAGATACAAAAAATGCGTCCATATCTATGTGTATTACAGCCCTTCTTTTCTTCTCCATAATAAAAGATTTAACCCTTAATAGAGCCCACAGTCAAGCCAAATTGGTTTGACAGGTGGGGATAAAACAAATAAAATCCAGATGGTGAGAGGCAAAATCCTTATAGAAGATAGGGTAAAGACCGGCACCAGCTACAGGATAAGAGGCAAGAGCCTTGAAGCCCTTCTTTTATGGAAGCCAAGGGTTGGGCTTGCACTCACCATCGTGGATAAGACGGGCAGCCTCTTCAGGGCAAGGTGCACCACCATTTCCACCTCCGAGGCAGAGCTTTTCGTCTACGAGGATATGGGCACAGAGATGCCCACCCACGAGATAACCCTTCTTCAAGCACTCCCACAGAGGGAAAGGATGAAGCTTATAATAGAGAAGACAACCGAGCTCGGTGTGGCCATGATTGTACCCTTTGTATCCAAAAAATCTATAAAGAAAGAGGACTTACACCTCTGGCAGGATAAAGCCCACCGCTGGCAGGACTGGGCACTCAAGGCAGCCCTGCAGTCAAGGCGTGCCTTCTTACCGGTTGTGGAAGAGATAATGGCTTTCAAGGATGCCCTCTCTCTGTATGGGGCTTCGGAGAAAAGACTTATCCTCTCTGAACACCACCGTAGCCCCCATATAAAAGAGGTGCTCAGAGGTTGGGCTGGCTCATCCTTGGTGGTGGCCGTTGGTCCAGAAGGTGGCTTTACAGAAGAAGAGCTCTTAGAGGCTCAAAGGATGGGCTATATACCGGTCTCCACGGGGCACACAATACTTCGCACGGAGACAGCGGCAATATTCGCTGTGGCAGTTGCAGCCTATGAGGCAGGAGGCAGAAGATGACATGGCTCTACCTTACACTGGTTACTGCCTTTTCTTCTGCAACGGCAGACACACTTACAAAAAGGGCTCTTCGCAGGGAAGACCCCTTTGTTCTTGCTTGGGTGCGGATGGGCTATGCCCTTCCCTTTGTATTTACATTGGTAGTTGTTACAGGCTCCTTTCCGCAGGTTGACGCAGAGTTTCTCAAGGTTGTGGCAGTGCTCATACCCTTTGAGGTGGTGGGGCTTCTTCTGTATGTACATGCCATAAAACTTTCGCCCCTCTCGCTCACTCTGCCATTTCTTGCCTTCACCCCTGCATTCACCACGGTTATAGCCTTCTTTCTTCTCGATGAGATACCATCCTTGGGTGGGCTTCTGGGTATAGGGCTTATAACCACTGGAGCCTACACACTCCATATAGATAAGGCAAAGGAAGGCCTGCTTGAGCCTGTAAAGGCAGTCTTCAGGGAACGGGGCTCCCGTTACATGCTCCTTGTGGCGTTCATCTACGGGATAAACTCCACCCTTGGAAAGATGGCTGCCCTCACCTCAAGCCCCCTGTTTTATGCCCTCTTCTACCCGCTGATACTTACACTGGTTCTTACAATAATACTCATAAAGAAGAAAAATCTCACATCGGTTGTGGCAAGACCCACGAGGTATATAGCCATTGGCTTCTTTACAGCCCTTGTGATGATAACCCACTTTTCAGCCGTAGTGCTTACCAACACTGCCTACATGATAGCCGTAAAGAGAACGAGCCTTCTTTTCGGCATACTCTATGGAAGGCTCGTATTTGGTGAGGAAGGGCTTGCAAAAAGACTTACGGGTGGGATGTTGATGGTGGCAGGGGTATTCCTTGTTGCCATCTTTCAGGACTAATTCTTAATATTTTTCTTGGATTTAGCCACTGGATATGCTATAACTTGCAAGATGCCAGATTCTGTCACCACAATGCTCTCGATTAAAACAGAGGGGGAGCAGGGATGAAAAAGACAATTGCCGAGAACCTTGCAGAAGTAAGACGAAGGATGGAAAGAGCCGCGCGAAGAGCCGGCAGGGACCCTGCAGAGATAACCCTTGTTGCTGTAACAAAAAGTGTTGATGTGAAGCGCATAAAAGAGGCCTTCGATGCAGGGGCAAGGACCTTCGGGGAGAACTATGTGCAGGAAGCACAGGAAAAGATAGAGAAACTCAAGAGAAAGCCCATCAAGTGGCACTTCATAGGCCATCTACAGAAAAACAAGGCAAAGTATGCCGTGGAGCTCTTCCACATGATAGAGACTGTGGACTCCCTTGGCCTTGCAAAGGAACTCTCCAAGAGGGCACAGAAACCCTTAGATGTGCTCATACAGGTGAACATAGCAAAGGAAAAGACCAAGGCAGGTGTGGAGATAGACGAGGTTGAAGACCTTGCAGAGGCTATCTCCACA
>DRQE01000047.1 GCA_011371515.1 Deltaproteobacteria bacterium | reverse complement strand
TGCCCTCTGGACCCTCGAATACACCTGCCCAGAAGTCTCCCTTCAGGTTCTGCGGCTCTTTTATAAGAGAGGGGTCCACAGTCCTTATGCCATCCACTGTGGAGACCACGAGCCCTACTGCTCTATCCAGCCCCTTTTCTCTGCATACGAGTATTATGGGCTCGCTGCCATTAGCCTGTATGCCCAGTATAAAGGGTGTGTTTAGTACAGAGACCATCTGGCCTTCAAGCTCCATGACCCCTTTGAGCACTCCCGACTGGTTGTAAAACAGGGGTTTAAGGTATCTGTCGGTACGCAATATCTCCTTTACATTTTTTGTGGGCAGGGCAAACTGCCTGCCACCTACGGTGAATGTAATAACCTTTATGCCAGCCATCTATCCTGTAACACTCTTTATCTTATTTATAAGCTCTGCCGGTGGTATGGGCTTTGTCTGGTAGAACTTGAGGTTCTTAAGCCTTTTTGCCCGTTCCCGCTGGCTTGCCTCAAGGCTCTCTTCCGAAAGAGAGGTGAGAAACCCGTAAGGAGTGTTTACCCCGGCACGCTCAAGCTCCATGGCAACATCTATGCCGTCCATCCTGTCTGTATCGAGAAGAATGTCTATGAGAATGAAGTCGAAGGGCTCTGTTTTTGCCTTCTCTATGGTCTCTTCTGCCGTTGAGGTAACGACTACATCGAACTCCTTTTTGAGTGTAAAGAGGAACACATTCCTCATAGATTCTTGGTCGTCGAGGGTAAGTATTCTCTTTTTCATTGTTGCTAAGCCTCCTGCTACGGCTTGTGTTCCTGACTATGCTGCAACGAGCCCAGGAACATTAATTATCAACACCACCTCTTCGCCTATGAGCGAGGCACTGGAGAAATACCTCGTCTCAGAGAACATGTCCAGAGGTTTTACCGTAAGAGGGTGTCTGCCTGCAATAGAGTCTACCAGAAGGCCCACCCTTTTACCACCACCCTTTATTATTACAAGGCAGTGCTCTCCCCCTGTATCTCTGAGTCCAAACTCCCGTGAGAGGTTTACGACCGTCAGGGGCTCCTTTTCCCCTGATATTACGAGTCTGGTTCTTGCCCTTTTCAAAAGCCCTGTCTTCTGGAGCACCTTCTCAGAGAGGGTTACAACCTTATCCACCGATGCAACAGGTATTGCCATCTTTGCACCACCCTGCTCGAGTATCATCGCCTTTATTATGGCAAGTGTCAGCGGGAGTTCGAGCTTGAAGGTGGTGCCCTTACCCTCCCGTGTATCCACGGTGATACTTCCGTGAAGGGTGGATACTGCATCCCTTACCACATCCAGCCCCACGCCCCTGCCAGAAAGGGTATCGGCATCGTCCTTTGTGGAAAACCCCGGCATGAAGACGAACTCAAGAGCCTTTCGTGCTGAAAGTTCGGCGAGCTCTTCCTCTGTAACAATGCCCAGTTGCAGGGCTTTCTGGCGCACCTTTTCTACGGATATACCACGGCCATCGTCAGAGACCTCTATAGATATGTGCCCGCCCTCCTGATAGGCACGAAGCCTTATGGTGCCCTCTTCGGGCTTGCCGGAGGCTCTCCTCTCCTCAACGCTCTCTATACCATGGCTTGCAGCGTTTCTCACAAGGTGCAGAAGAGGTTCATACAGGCGGTCTGCTATGAGTTTGTCCAGTTTTACCTCTTCACCGTGGACCTCAAGTCTTATGGGTTTTCCAAGTTCCTGAGAGAGGTCTCTTACCACCTTTCGGAATCTGCCGAAGATCTCTCCAACAGGTATCATCCGTAGCTGTAGTGCCTGTAGCTGGAGTTCCTCCAGTTCTTCGGGCTCCAGCCCCTTGAGCCTGCTCACCGTTGAGATAAGGCTCTCAAGGTCTTCGGTGCGTATCCTCATCGTTGGAGAGTGGCTGAGCTTGGCACTTCTTGCGGAGGTCTCCACCTTTCTTATGTTAACAGGGGCTTGGGAGAACCACTCCCTTGTGGTCTCTCTTTCTGCAGGAAGGGGCTCATGACCCTCTATTACAGCCAGAAGGGCTGCGTGTAGTTTTTCCGCCCTGCTTATAAGCTCCCTTCTTACATCCTGTTCGTGAACCCTTTTAAGCAGTGCCTCCATGGGTATTATTATGGAGAGTATCTGCTCGTTATCTTCGAGTGCCCATGAGGTAAGCTCTTTAAGCCGCTTGAGGGGTTTTTCCACATGCTCCCTGTTGGGCTTCTCCTTTTTGAGTGCATCTTCGAGAAGTTCAAGGTTCTTTATCGCTGTTATGCGCACTATATCCTCCCTTGAGGCATGGGCTTGCTCTTCTTCCTGTGGGAGTTCTTCCTGCAGGCTTTCTTCTGGAAGGTGGGGTATCTCAAGCGGTTCGGGCTCTTTTCTGGCGGGCTCTTCCTTCTTTTCTGTATCCACGGGCTCTATGCCCAGACGCTTTAGCCCCTCACCTATTGCCTTTTTGAGCTCTCTGAACCCCTTTGCCAGAAGCTGTAGCCCTGCCTCATCGAGGGCTGCCTGTGCTGCGAACGAGGAGAGTTCCTCTGCCTGCAGGGTTATATCAGGGGCATCGTCGCCGAACACCCAGTTGAGTGTCTCTTCAAGTCTTCCAAACGCCTTCATCAAGGCATCTTTTTCTGCCCCCTCTTTAAAGATGGTCTCTATTCTTTCCAGCATGGAGTATATGGAAAACCTTATTACCTCGGTTTCATCCATATCTTCAGGGTCTGGGACAGGCTCTTTCTCCGCCCCTGTGGGGGCTGGTTCTGCGGGCAGGTCCTCTTTTGCAGGTGGTTTTTGGCGCTTTTCTTCTTCATCAGGGGTTTTCCGTTCGGTGCTGGAGCTTTTGGGCTGTGCCTCTGGCATCTTCTGTGCCAGCGTGCGAGTTATCCTTTTGAATGGGTCCTCTGTGGAGACATCTATGGTGATACCTTTGAGGGTTTCGGGCTGGAATACGAGGTCTTCGAGAAAGTCTCTTGCCCTTATAAGAAGGTTTAGGGTCTCCTTCTTATCCAGAGGGTATTTGCCGTCCCTTATGCCTGCAAGAAGGCTTTCGTAGAGATGGGCGAACTCACTCACCTCTTTGAGCCCCACATAGGAGGCAGAGCCCTTGAGGGAATGTATGGTACGAAAGAGTGCGTTGAACTTCGTCTTGTCACCGGTGTTGCGTGAGAGGAAGGAGAGTATCTCCTCAGCCCTTTGAAGAAGCTCCTTTGCCTCTTCGCGGAAGTCCTCCTGAGAGTATCCGAACCCTGAAAAGTCCATCGTCTCGTTTTAGCTCCTTCCCATCTCAAGCACTATGTTTTTTACCATACTGCTGAGTGGCACGACACGAGCCACCCCTGTTATGGCAACATTTTCTGGCTTGATGGGATTGAGTGAGGAATAGAAGTCCTGCACGAAGACCTGCTCGCCCTGTTTTACCATCTCGAGAAAACCGAGCTTTCCGTCTGTACCGTCTCCTGCAAGCACAACGCCTATTCTTTTATCAAGCCCTCTGCACTTGAGTGCTGCAAAAAGCATCTCATCGAGTGGGCGGAAGGACTTGTCTATCTGGCCACCTTTTCTCTTCGAGAAGACCTTGAAGGCGGTGTGAAACTTCTTGTCTATCTTTGTAATGCCAAACCTTACTGCCCTGTCTGCAGGCACGAGATAGACACAACCCCGTTTGAGTAGCATGGGTTTGGAGGCACACTCCACCTTTATTTTGCTGTGCCTGTCGAGAAACTCTGCAAAACTTTTTGTATGGTCTTCCGAGTAGAGGTCATCCACCATGACGAACACCGCGGCATCGAGATCAGCCGGAAGCCTTGGCACAAGCTGCATAAGTGAGGTAAGTCCACCAACCAGAGAGGCTCCCACGCAGACGAGCTTTCTTGTGCCCTCGGTGGGTGTGGGTTTGTTCTCTATATTGTAGGTTCTTATTCTTCTCGTCTTTATAAGGTCCACCTGGCTTGCCATAAGAACGGTCTTTGCAATGATTTCCCGCTGCTGCTCAAGGCTTTCTGGCAGAAGCCTCGAGGGCTTCGTTATGTACCCCGTTGCCCCGCCCATAAGGGCCTCAAGGGTTTCGGGAGCCATCTTTTTTGCCACCGCACTTATGACCACCACGGGACAGCGGTATGTATCCTCTATCTCTATGTTGTAGCGTGATTTCAAGAGTATGTCGTACCCTCCGCTCATCATCCAGTAGAGGGTCTTTATACCATCGAGCCGTGGCATCTGTAGATCCAGTGTCATAACATCGGGCTTCAGTTTCGAAAGCTTTTCCAGTGCATCCACCCCGTCTTCGGCTGTGCCCACCACCTCGAAGTGGGTTTCCTGTGAGAGCATCTGGCTTATCACATCGCGCCACACCTTCTGGTCATCCACCACGAGCACCCGTACCTTGCGCAGTCCAAGAAGCCCCCGTGATTGCAGGCTGTTGAAGACCTCGAAACTTTTGTACACACCGAGCCCGCAGTTAGAGAAGACCTTCTGAAGGTTCTTTTTGCCATCAACGAGCCCGAGGAATATACGCTCCTCCTCTGTGAGCCCTGATAGGCTTGCTCCTTTGGGTATGTAGGGTATGAGGCCAGCCTTTTCCTGAAGCCCCTTTTTTTCGGTCTTCAGGTGGTCAAGCCTTCGCATGGCCT
>DRQE01000046.1 GCA_011371515.1 Deltaproteobacteria bacterium | reverse complement strand
TACATATCCGTTGTAACCCAGATGCTTGGCGAGAAACTCAAAGAGCACAAGATAGAAGGAGAGATAAGCGGAAGGCTCAAGCACCTCTACAGCATCTACAGGAAGATGGAAGAGCAGGGCGTGGACTTCGAGAACATATACGACATACTGGCGTTCAGGGTTATAGTGAACTCCGTGCGCGATTGCTATTCTGTGCTCGGTATAGTGCATTCCCTGTGGAAGCCCCTGCCATGGAGGTTCAAGGATTACATAGCACTTCCAAAGCAGAACATGTATCAGTCTCTACACACCACTGTTGTTGGTCCAGAAGGCAAGAGGATGGAGATTCAGATACGCACAAAGGAGATGCACAGGATTGCCGAATACGGTATAGCAGCCCACTGGAAGTACAAGGAGGGCAAACCCCACACGGCAGACAAACATGAGCTTAGCTTTGCATGGATACGCCGCATACTTGAGTGGCAGAAGGACCTTAAGGACTCCTTCGAGTTTCTCGAGACCCTCAAGGTGGACCTCTTTCCAGAGGAGATATTCGTCTTCACACCAAAGGGTGACATAAAGGTCTTCCCAGCAGGTGCCACACCTGTGGACTTTGCCTACGGTATACACACAGATGTGGGGCACCGCTGTGCAGGAGCAAGGGTTAATGGAAAGATGGTCCCCCTTAAGTACAGGCTGCAGAACGGTGATGTGGTTGAAATCATAACCTCACCACATCACAAGCCCAGCAAGGACTGGCTCAAGTTCGTCGTAACCTCAAGGGCAAAGACCCGCATAAGAAGATGGATAAAGACGGAGGAGCGAGAAAAAAGCCTTGCCCTTGGTAGAGAAATCTGCGAGAAGGAACTCAAGAAACACAACCTCGAGTTCTCAGAGCTTGCAAAATCAGGAGAGCTTGAGAAAGTAGCCAGACTTATGGGCTTCAACTCCATAGAGACCCTTCTTGTAAATATAGGCTATGGAAAGATACCGGTGGGGCAGGTTGTAAACAAACTTCTGCCAGAGGGAAGACTGTCAATAAGAAAGAGGTTGCCTTCCTTCAAAAAGGTATTCCAGCGCCTCAAGGGTAAGACCACTAAAGAGGGCATAAAGATAAGGGGCATGGAAGACATCCTCGTAAAGTTTGCGGGTTGCTGCAATCCACTGCCCGGAGAGCCCATAATGGGGCTTATAACAACAGGACAGGGTATCACCATACATCATAAGAGCTGTCAGAACATAATAGATGTGGACCCAGAAAGAAGGGTAGATGCAGAGTGGGATAGAGATGCGGTGGTATCAAGGCCAGTCAAGATAGAGGTAATCTCACTCGATGAGAAGGGGCTCCTTGCAGATATGACAAACATAATAAAAAACGCCGATGCAAACATAACAGGTGCCAACATACGCACCACAACAGACAGGCTTGCCATATGCACATTTGAAATCGAGGTGCACAGTGTAAAGCATCTTAACTTCATAATGAAAGAGCTTGAGTCTGTAAAGAAGATAAAGAAGGTTACGAGACTTAAAGACGGAGGGAGGCTCAAAACAGATGAAGCAGATTCACACAAGTCACGCTCCCGCACCCTTTGGACCATATTCACAGGCCGTAAGGGTGTCTAACCTCGTCTTTCTTTCTGGTCAGATACCTGCAACCCCTGATGGAAGGATACTTTCAGGCTCCATAAAGGAGCAGACCCTTCAGGTCCTTGAGAACATAAAGGCAATACTTGCGGCGGAAGGGCTGTCTCTAAAAGATGTGGTAAAGACCACCATATACCTTACAGACCTGTCCATGTTTCAGGAGGTGAATGCCCTATACGGTGAGTACTTCAGCCCTCCTTATCCTGCAAGGACAACCGTTGGTGTAAAGAGTCTTCCCAAAGGGGTTGACATAGAGATGGATGTTATTGCAGTGGTGGAATGAATCAGGCAACCTTCGTTACAGCCCCTGACCTTATACACCTCGTGCAGACCCTCATTTTTACCGTCCTCGAGCCCTGTCTGACCCTCACGCTCTGTAGATTTGGATACCACCTTCTCTTGGTCTTATTGTTGGCATGGCTTATGTTGTTGCCGAAGACCACTCCCTTGCCACATATCTCGCATCTGTAAGCCAAATCTATCTACCTCCTTTTATTGCTTGACCATGAGATTGATTTCAATCTATACTTTTTAACAGATTCACCTCTTTTTTTCAAGCACAAACTTCTATGCAGAAAAGGGCTTATATAGTATTCCTCGTATTTCTTGCCATCCTCCTCTACCAGTTCGTGGGCTTTGCAACAAGTCTTTCCCGTTTCAGACCCACCGAGGCAAGTAGAGCAGACGCCATAGTGGTGCTCACAGGAGGCACAGGCAGGGCAGAGGCAGGCCTTAAACTCTTAAGGACTGGTGTGGCGGATCTTCTTATACTTAGTGGTGTAGATAAGGATGCGGATGTGGACTCAATATTTCTTGAGCCCCTCTCAGCCGAGGAGAAGGCACGCATAATACTTGAAAAACACTCAACCAGCACCCTTGAGAACGCCCGTGAGATAAAGAAACTTACGGAAAAGCTACACCTTTCCTCCATAGTGCTGATAACATCTGTGTATCACATGAGGCGTGCCCAGTTCGTATTCGAAAAGACCCTCCCCCCTGCCGTAAGGATAAGGCTCTATCCTGTGGAGAGTCCAAACTTCGATAGCCACAGGTGGTGGAAGGGAGAGGGTCTCTTTATTGTAATGGGCGAGTTCCTCAAGTACTGGTGGTATTACTTGAGGCTCTCTATTGCAGGTGGCTAAATCTCTGTGGATTCACCCGGCTCGAGGCATCTTACCTCAACACCCAGCTTTTCAGCACCCTCTTTGAAGACCTGTGGGTCCTGCTTTATCACATCAAAGGTGTTATAATGCATCGGTATTGCCACCTTTGGCTTTATAAACTCCACTGCCCTTATGGCATCCTCTATGCCCATGGTGAAGTTATCACCTATAGGAAGAAGTGCACAGTCAACACCGCTGTAAAGTGCCATGTCTGAGAACAGCCCTGTATCGCCTGCATGGTATACGCTCTTACCATCCATGGTTACGACGAATCCGCAGGGGTTTCCAACAGGGCCTGTGTCTGTGGTGGAGCCATGGAATGCCTGTGTGAGCTTCACCCTGCCAAAGGGAAACTGGAAGCTACCCCCTATGTGCATGGGATGCCCCTGAGGAGCCCCCTTTGTCTGACAGTAATTTA
>DRQE01000045.1 GCA_011371515.1 Deltaproteobacteria bacterium | reverse complement strand
TACCTCCTTGTAGAGGCAACCCTTCTAAGTCTTCTGGTGCCCAGGGACGGAATCGAACCGCCGACACGAGGATTTTCAGTCCTCTGCTCTACCGACTGAGCTACCTGGGCCTATGGATCTGTTCAATTATTTAAGATTAATTTAACTCGCCCTTTTTGTCAAGCACTTCAATATATGTATGTAAAAAATTATATAACTTCCTGTAGGCGTGCAACTAACCCTTGCCTCTGTGTGCAGGACAATGTGGTTATTATTTATGGTAGCTGTGCTCAACCCTTTTCAGCTGCCACAAGCAGCCTGACTATCTCCTCATGTCCTTTCTCTCTGGCAACTCCCAGAGCTGTCTCACCAGCGCTGGTCTCTGCGTTCACATCAGCACCCCGTTCTAAAAGGAGTTTTACCACCTCTACATGCCCTTCAGCAGCTGCAAGCATCAGAGCGGTTACTCCGCCATTGTCAGCTGCATCTATATGGGCACCATTATCCAAAAGAAGCTCTACCACCTCTTTATGTCCCTTTGCAGAACCAGCAATCAGTGCCGTCATGCCATGGTTCGACTTTGCATTCACATCTGCCCCTCTACTTAAAAGAAGCCTTACCACCTTTGTATGTCCCTCTATAGCTCCATAAACCAGAGCCGTCAACCCCAAGTTGCACCGTGCCTCAATATCCGCACCATTGTCCAAAAGAATATTTACCACCTCCACATGTCCATTTGCAGCACCAGCCATAAGGGCGGTCATACCCGCATCAGACCTGCCATTCACTTTGGCACCCCTGTTTATAAGTAACCTTACCATAGCTAAATTGCCCTTTACGGCACTTATTATAAGGGCTGTAACCCCTTCGTCGTAATCCTTTATGTTAACATCCACACCCATTGATAAGAGATACTTGACCCTCTCCAGATCATCCCTTCTTGCCGCATCAAGAAGCTCATGTGGGTCTGCCCCGAACAACCACTCAAAAAGCCCCATCCAGCTCACCTCCTTAATGTATAAGGCTTTGAAAGTATTACAAAATAGACTTATCAGGCTTTTCCTGTTTAGTCAACACCTTACAACGCATCGCCCACAGACTCTACATACACGACCGACAGGGCTTTGCGAGTGTAACCTCTACTACAATAGGGCAATCGAAATGTACAGGTGCCAGAGCTCAACCACAGGACACATACCCTACCCATCAACCCATTGACAACAGAGCCTTTTTTTTGTATTCTTTAAAGTCTCTTTACAAACATCCTTATAAAAAAGGAGGAAGAAGACGGTGGGAAAGAACATAACGCAGAAGATTATAGAGAACCATCTCGTCTCTGGTAAGCCCATACCGGGCGAAGAGGTGAGCATCCGTATCGATCAGACCATCACACAGGATGCCACCGGCACCATGGCATATCTTCAGTTCGAGGCAATGGGTGTGGACAGGGTCAAGACAGAGCTCTCCGTGAGCTATGTTGACCACAACACCCTGCAGTACGGTGGTTTCGAGAATGCCGACGACCACAGGTTCCTCCAGACAGTGGCAAAAAAGTACGGTATATACTTCTCGAAGGCAGGCAACGGTATATGCCATCAGGTACACCTTGAAAGGTTTGCCGTGCCCGGCAAGACCATGCTTGGCTCCGACAGCCACACACCCACCTGCGGTGGACTCGGCATGCTTGCCATAGGTGCAGGCGGGCTCGATGTGGCAGTGGCAATGGGTGGGGGACCATTCAACCTCATCTATCCGAAAGTGGTGCTTGTAAAACTCACCGGTAAACTGCGCCCATGGGTATCTGCAAAGGACATAATCCTTGAGCTTCTGAGAAGGCTCTCTGTTAAGGGTGGTGTTGGAAAGGTCTTTGAGTACGGTGGCGAGGGTATAAAGACACTCAGCGTGCCAGAGCGTGCCACCATAACCAACATGGGTGCCGAGCTTGGTGCCACCACATCCATATTCCCAAGTGATGAGATAACCCGCGAGTTCATGCGCGCACAGAAAAGGGAAGACCAGTGGGTTGAACTTCTGCCTGATCCTGATGCAGAGTACGACGAGGTGGTGGAAATCAACCTCGATGAGCTTGAGCCCCTGATTGCACAGCCCCACAGCCCTGACAATGTCTGCAAGGTCAAGGACATCGAGGGGCTTAAGGTGGATCAGGTATGTATAGGAAGTTGTACAAACTCCTCTTACAGGGACCTCATGCTCGTTGCCGAGGTCTTCAAGAGGGGCCACAGGGTGCATCCTGATGTGAGTATGACCGTATCACCCGGCTCCCGTCAGGTGCTCGACATGATAGCCCACGCAAACGGGCTTGCAACCCTCATAGAGGCAGGTGCCCGTATACTTGAGGCAACCTGTGGGCCCTGTATAGGTATGGGACAATCTCCACCTTCTGATGCCGTGTCTGTAAGGACCTTCAACCGTAACTTCGAGGGCAGAAGCGGCACAAAGTCTGCAAAGGTATACCTTGCAAGCCCCGAGGTTGCCGTGGCGTGCGCCATATACGGAGAGATGAGAGACCCGAGAGAGCTTGGCGACCCACCACAGGTGGAAACACCCAAGGAGTTCATAATAGACGACTCCATGATACTTCCACCTGCTGAAGACCCATCAACAGTGGAGGTAATAAGGGGTCCGAACATAAAACCCCTTCCAATAAAGGAGCCCCTTCCAGCCACACTGGATGGTAGGGTGCTTATAAAACTTGGCGACAACATAACCACAGACCACATAACCCCTGCGGGCTCATGGCTCAAGTACCGCAGCAATGTGCCAAAGTATGCAGAGAGTGTCTTCTCTGGTATAGACGAGAAATTCCACGAGAAGGCGAAAGCCGCAGGCGGTGGCTTCGTAGTGGGTGGAGAGAACTACGGACAGGGCTCATCCCGTGAGCACGCAGCCCTTTGCCCCATGTATCTGGGCATAAAGGCTGTGATTGCAAAGAGCTTTGCCCGTATCCACAGGGACAACCTGATAAACTTCGGCATACTGCCCCTCGTGTTTCAGGACCCTGCTGACTACAACTACATAGACGAAGGCGACCATCTCGAGCTTGTGGGCCTCGATGAGCTTGCACCAGACAAACCCGTAACACTTAAGAACCACACGAAAGCAACGGAGATAAAGCTCAACCACAACCTTACAGAGCGCCAGATAGAGATACTGAAGGCAGGAGGCAAGCTCAACTACACAAAGGCTCAGAGGGGCTGACCTTTCTAAAGTAGAAAGGTGGCTATAGTGTAGATTTCATCGGGGAGCCTTTCCCCCTTTATGTGGGGAAGCTCCCCGATTATTTTTACCCCAAGCCTTTCGAGCTCACCACGGTTGTAAGGGGTGCTTGGGTCAGACTCTTTCTCAACATGGTTCAGAACCACCCCCTTTAGATCAAGTCCAAGCGAGTGGGCATATTCTGTGGTAAGCAGCGTATGGTTTATACAGCCAAGCCTCTGTGGAACCACCACGACCACGCCAAGCCCAAGCCTTTTTGCAAGCCCTCCCATGGTAAGCCCCTCACATAGAGGCACCGCAATACCACCTGCCCCTTCCACTATGGTTATATCGGTAAGCCCCCTTATACGCTCGAAAGAGTTCTCTATAACCTCTGGCTCTATCTTTACACCATTCAGCCTTGCTGCCACCGTTGGGGCAAGTGGTTCTGAAAACCTGTAAGGGTTTACAACCTCAAGGGGGGCTGAAAAGCCCGATGCTTCTATAAGACGAAAGGTATCTTCAGGAAAGAGGCTGTCTTCTTTAAGGGGACAACCTGTCTCCACAGGTTTCATAACACCCACCTTAAGCCCCCTCTCTCTGAAGACCCTTGCAAGAAGCGTTGCCACAAAGGTCTTTCCAGCAGAGGTGTCTGTTGCGGTTACAAATATGGCCTTACCTACTGGCACCTTCTGTAACCTCTCTTATGGACTCGTATATGGCAGAAAGGAGTGCTCTGAGCTCCCTCTTCTTTATACTCAAAGGCGGCATGACCACTATGGTATCGCCAAGGGGACGCACGATGACCCCTTTATCCCTTGCCTTCATGCACACCCTGTTGCCCATCCTAAGTTCCACCCTGTAGGGCTTCTTCGTTCTTTTGTCCTCGACAAGCTCTATACCTGCCATAAGCCCCTTGTATCTTACATCCCCGACATGTTTTAGCTCTCTGAACCCTTCGAGAAGCTGTGAGAATAGCTCCACCACAGGCTGCATCCTATCGAGCACCCTTTCTTTTTCGAATACCTCGAGGTTTGCCAGCGCAACACTACAGGCAAGTGGATTTCCAGTGTATGTATGCCCGTGGTAGAAGGCATCGGGACTGCGCTTTGTGCCGAGGTGTGCCCTGAAGATTGCCTCTGTTGAAAGGGTTGCCGCAAGGGGCAGATACCCCCCTGTTATACCCTTTGCAAGGCACATAAGATCAGGGCTTACATCATCCCACTGGCAGGCAAACATCCTGCCGGTTCTGCCGAACCCCGTTGCCACCTCGTCTGCTATGAGCAGCACATTGTACTTTTTTGTAAGCCTTCTCACCCCTTTAAGAAACCCAGTGGGTGCCACCACCATGCCCGCGGCACCCTGCACAAAGGGCTCTATTATACAGGCAGCAATCCTTTCGTGTGACCTTTTAAGTACTGCCTCAAGCCTTTCAAGGCAGGCAATGGCACAATCTGGATAGGTTTTGCCCACAGGACACCTGTAGCAATAGGGATAGGGCGCCCTGTAAGAAGGAAAGAGCAGTGGGCGGTATCTACCGACGAATACATCTATCTCTCCCACACTCATGGTGCCTATGGTGTCTCCGTGGTATGCCCCAGTGAAGGCGAGAAACCTCTTTTTCTCTGGCAAGCCCCTCTTCTGCCAGTAGTAGAAGGCAAGTTTCAGGGCTATCTCAACGGCTGTGGAGCCGTTGTCAGAGTAGAAGACCTTTGTAAGCCCCTTTGGAGCGATACGAACAAGCCTTTCTGCAAGAAGTATGGACGGCACATTACCAAGCCCCAGAAGCGTTGAATGGGCAACCTTGCGAAGTTGCTCTTTTATGGCTCTGTCGAGCTCTCTTTTTCTGTGCCCGTGTACCGTAACCCACAGGGAAGAGACCCCGTCTATGTATCGCCTGCCATCTGTGTCTATAAGGTAGACCCCTTCTGCCCGCTCTATTATGAGGGGCTCACCCTCGAGCCACTCACGCATCCTTGTGAATGGATGCCACACATAGAGTTTATCAAGCTCTCTCAATCTGTCGGTTTTATCCATAAATTTGAAAACCTCCTGTTACAGTAGAGTGGGAACAATCAACCGTAATTGAAGCCTTCCTGAAGTCCACTTTCACCTCTCTTTTCAAGTCCTGATGCCTTGACCCCAACAAGCCTTATGGGCTGAGAGGTATCCACCCTGTCTATAAGCTCTGTTATAACCGTCCACATGTCGTTAAGGGAATCTGTGGGGGTTGTAACCGTTCGGGAACGGGTTATTGTTTTGAAGTTCCAGTATCTTATCTTTATGGTAAAGGTCTTTGCCCTGTAGCCCTCTTCCCTCAATCTTTGAGCCACATCCTTTGTAAGCTCATAGAGCACCTCTTTTATGAAGTATACATCTTTTGTGTCCTGCTCGAAGGTTACCTCCCTCGACATGGAGTTGGGCTCGTGGAATGGCACAACAGGGCTTTCGTCTATTCCCCTCGAGTACTCATGGAGCATTGTGCCATGGGCTTTTCCAAAGTATCTTATAAGGTGCAGTAAGGGGGTAC
>DRQE01000044.1 GCA_011371515.1 Deltaproteobacteria bacterium | reverse complement strand
TAAGGCTTGCACGCTCTGTGGAAACAGGCATGGGCAGGGTGAGGCAATCTTTCCTTAAAAGCCTTAAAGGGCTCAAAACTGAGGGCACCCTTGTGGCAGGCATTCTTGTCTCGGCTCTTATAATCTTACTCCTTATCTTTGTGGTTGCAGCAAGGAGAGAAAGAAAGAATAGGCTTCCAGAGGGTCTGTGGTTCTACAGGGAAATGGTGCGCATACTTGCAAAAAGAGGGCTTGAAAGGCTTCCGCAGGAAACACCAGCCGAGTTTGCCACAAGGGTTGGCATGCCCGAGGTAAAAGGACTTACAGAAATCTTCCAGAGGGCAAGATATGGCGGAAAGAGACTTACACAGGACGAGCTCAAGAGGGTAGAGAAACTTTTAGACTCCCTGCGTAAAAGAGGATGAGTGTCATTGTATCCTATCTCCAAAGAGGATGGCAGGCTGGCTGTAGATAGAAGCCCAGTCCCTTACAGACGGCTTATGGGCATCCTTTTACTTCAGGTTTTCTTCAACCACATCGAGCAGTTTTTTGACCTCTATGGGTTTTGGAACATATCCGTCGAAACCCTCTTTGAGTATCTTCTCTTCGTCTCCCTTCATGGCTGAAGCAGTAAGGGCTACCACTGGGGTATCCCTGAACTCTTCCTTCTCCTTTATGAGCTTTGTTGCCGTAACTCCATCCATCTCTGGAAGCTGTAGATCCATAAGTATAAGGTCTGGCTTCTCAGCCATTGCCTTCTCTATTGCCTCTTTTCCCGTAACGGCCTCTATTATCTGGTAGCCTTTTATGGAGAGTATCTCTTTCACGAGAACTTTGTTCATAAGGTTATCCTCTACCACCAGAATCTTCTTCGTCATTTTCATCCCTCCCGTACACTGCTATCCTGTTTCCACCCTTGAGGTATGCCTTTTTGACGAGTCTTCTCAGCTCTTCCATAATAACGATGTCGTCTTCCACAGGAAGTGTCATTACGGCTATGCTTATCGTGAGCGAATCTTCCTCGCCATCTGCCACGAACCTGTAGGATGCAACGAGTTCTTTCAGTTTTCTTGCCACATTGCATGCCTCTTCGTCCACCGTATCAGGCAGTAATAGGGCAAACTCATCACCGCCGTATCTTGTGACACAGTCCATCCTTCTGAGATTCGATATGAACAGCGTGGCTATCTCTTTGAGTGCCCTGTCTCCGTTCTTAAGTCCCCACCTCTTGTTGAACCCCTCGAAGTTGTCTATGTCTATGTAAAGAAGGGAGAACCTCTTTCTGTTCTGCTCTGTCTTGGCAAGCTCCCTTGACAGTATCATGTCGAAGTATCTTCTGTTGAAAAGTTTGGTGGTCTTATCGAGCATATTTGCCTTTTCAGGATATGTGAGCTCGAGGAACCTTATCTCTGAAAGGAGCTCTTCCCTTGCGAAACTTGCCTTGGTTATAATCTTCTTTATAGATGAGTTGAGCCTTTTCTTATCATCCTCTGTTATCTCTTTTGCGGTGAATATGAGTATGGGTATATTCTTTGCTATGGGGTGTTTCTTGAGTCTTTCCACCACATCGAATCCACTTGTCCCCGGCATCATGAGGTCAAGTATTATGAGCGATGGCTCCTTCTCTATTGCCATCCTTATTGCCTTCTCACCTGTGTCAGCCTTCAAAACCTTGTAGCCCTCTTTCTCGAGTATATCGCCAAGAAGATCCAGCACATAGGGCTCATCGTCCACCACGAGTATATCCAGCTTCTCCCTTTTCACCCTTTTTGCAAAGCTCAACCTTTCAAGTGCACCCAGCAGCCTGTCCTTTTCGACGGGTTTTACCAGATAGTCCACGGCTCCGAGGGCGAAGCCGAGCTCCTTGTTGTTTGCAGATGATATTATGACCACCGGTATGTCCTTCGTTTCGTTAAAGGACTTAAGTTCTTTCAGCACCTCCCAGCCATCTTTTTTACCGGGCAGCATTATACCCATAACCACTGCAAAGGGCTTCTTCTCCTTTGCCTTCTCGATGAGTTCTGTGCCGTCTTTTACTGTGAGCACCTGATAGTTCTCTTCTGTAAGGTATATCTGAAGGAGGTGGTTTACATCCTCACTTTCTCCTGCAACCAGTATAAGCGGGTTATCCACGCCCTGCTGCATAATGGTCTTTGCGTCTACATCTGGTTTTATTACCTCTATCTTCTTGACTCCCTGTGGCAGCTTTACGGTGAATTTGCTTCCCTTTCCAAACTCACTCTCCACCCATATCTCTCCGTTATGCAGCTCCACGAGTTTCTTGGTAAGTGCAAGCCCAAGCCCTGTGCCACCGTGTTCTCTCGTTATGGTTGGTTCAAGCTGCTCGAACTCTTTGAATATCCTGTCCAGATCGTTCTCCTTTATGCCTATACCTGTATCCTCCACAGATATGTAGAGGTATCTTTCGAACTCTGTTCCCTTTGGTTCTTCCTTTATATCCCAGTCAACTATGACCTTCCCACCGTCAACATTGAATTTGACGGCGTTCGACAGAAGGTTCAGCATTATCTGTTTGAACTTTGCCTTATCCGCAACTATCACGGGAGAGGCGGGGGTGTCCTTCATCTCTATGGTTATATTCTTCTTGTGTGCCAGCGGTTTTATTGTGGCAAGAATCTCAGAGAGCATGTCTGTAAGCACGAACTCTTCGGGGACAACCTCCATCCTGCCTGCCTCTATCTTGGAAAGGTCAAGTATACTGTTTATAAGCTGTAGCAGATGAACCCCGCTTGAGTGTATGAACTTTACATACTGCTTCTGTTTCTCGTTGAGTTCTCCGAATGCCCTATCCTGTAAGAGCTCTGAAAACCCTATGATGGAGTTAAGCGGTGTTCTCAGCTCATGGGACACGTTTGCCAGAAACTGGCTCTTCATCTGGCTTGCCCTTGCAAGCTCCTCGTTCTTAAGCTCAAGTTCTTTTTTCTTCTTATGGAGCTCTTCGTTTGCTATCCTTAACTCCTCGGTTCTCTCTTTTACCTTCTTCTCGAGCGTTTCATAGTAGTGCTCAAGGCTTTCTGCCATTCTGTTGAACTCTTTTGCAAGGGCACCTATCTCATCGTTACTCACCACATTCACCCGTTGCTTAAGATCCCCTTCTGCCAGCTTTCTTGCCGACTCTTCTATAGCCTGTATGGGTTTTGCAATAGACCTTGAGAGTATCCACCACAGCCCTCCTGCTATAACGAGACCAAGCAGTGTGAAGACCAGAGTAACGGCAAGTATTATCTTTCCAAGGTGTTCGGTCTTTCTGTATGCCTTGAGTGCCGCTATCTTTTCCTCTTCTATAAGGGTCTTCAGCGCATTCAGTGCCGCATTGAACCGCTCGTTACCGTCCACCCGTTCTATATCCATTGCAGCGTCTCTTTCACCCATGGCAGAAACGCCAATCACAGTATCCTGAATATCCCAGTAGTAGTTTAGGTTAGAAATGAATTTGTCGAGTATCTTTTTACTCTTCTCGTCGACGCCGAGTTTTTTGTATTCTTCAACGAGTCTCTTTATCTTCT
>DRQE01000043.1 GCA_011371515.1 Deltaproteobacteria bacterium | reverse complement strand
GCGTTGCACAACGAAAGGGTAAAGAGGATAATACACATAACCGAGAAAGAGTACATGCTTCCAGCGGTAAGCCATACATTCCACGGCAGGGACATATTCGCCCCTGTGGCAGCCCACCTGTCAAAGGGTGTAAGCCCTGAAGAGGTTGGCAGCCCCGTGGCAGACCTTCAACGGGTGGAGGTTCCACTTCCCGTTGTGAAAGGTGATAGAATAGAGGGGGAAGTCATCCATGTGGACACCTTTGGAAACCTTATAACCAATATAGACGAAGCAGCCCTTGAGGGTGTAGACCCCCGCAGCCTCAAAGTGGAGCTTGAGGGGATTACCATAGAGGGGCTGAGTGAGAGCTACGAAGAAGGGCGCACAGGAAGGGCTATTGCCATAGTGGGAAGCACAGGTTACCTTGAGATTGCCTGTTACATGAAAAGAGCAGAGAAGGTGTTAGGGGTAACCCTTGGGCAGAAGGTTGTGGTAAGGAGGTAGAAGACTGTGAGGGCTGTAATACAGAGGGTAAGCCGTGCAGATGTGGTTGTTGAAGAGCGCACTGTGGCAGAGATAGGCCGCGGGATTGTTCTGCTTGTGGGTGTGGAGAAGGGAGACACAGAAGGGGATGCAGACTACATAGCAAAGAAGACCTCCAGCCTCAGGATATTCGAGGACGAGGCAGGTAAGATGAACCTGAGTGTTAAAGATATAGCTGGTGAGGTGCTCTGTGTATCCCAGTTCACTCTACTTGCCGATGCAAGGAAGGGCAGACGCCCATCCTTCGATGGAGCAGAAAGTCCAGAGCGTGCAGAGGCTCTCTACAAAGAGGTGGCAGAGAGGGTAAGGAAAGAGGGGATTGTGGTTAAAGAAGGGGTTTTTGGCGGCTACATGAAGGTGAGTCTTACCAACGATGGACCTGTAACCATACTTCTCGACAGTAAGAAGACCTTTTAAAAAGGAAGGAGGAACAGAAAAGATGAGAAAGATGTTACTTATACTCACCATGCTTCTTGTGCCTGCCCTTGCAGGGGCACAGGGTATGATGCATCACATGATGAAGAATGTGAAGGATGAAAGAAGGGTGCTCAACATTCCTGCCAAGATGAAGACCATGCAGAAGAAGATGATGCGCCAGCACATGGCAACCCTTGCCAGCATAGTCTCTCTTGTTGCAGAAGGCAAGCTCGATGAGGCGGGCAGCCTTACAAAGGAAAAACTGGGTACCAACCCTGAGGACATAAAGAGGTGCTCCCGTATGGCAAAGATGGCAGGCGAGCCAGACTTTCTAAAGTTTGGCATGGCCATGCACGAAAAGGCAGATGAACTTGCTGAACACGCAAAGAAGGGACACAGAGACAAGACACTAAAAAGCCTTGCAGAGCTCATAAACAGCTGCAATGCCTGTCACGAAAGGTTCAGACACTGATCTTAAGGAAGGTTTGCAGGGTTTGTGCTGATAGACCAGCTGGGGGTTAGATTGCCGATATGCCGTCCTTGGAGGAGTTCTTGACACTGTACATTGCCTTGTCAGCCATGTGTATGAGTTCGAGCTTGTTCTTTGCATCTTCAGGAAAAGAGGCAACCCCCATGCTTGCGGTTACATGACAGTTTATGCCCTCCTCTTTGAGGAACTCCGTGCGGTTTATAATGTCCCGTAGTTTCTCGGCAACGATGAGGGCATTCTCTTTCGGGGTCTCTGGCATGAGGATTACGAACTCATCCCCACCGTACCGGCAGGGCACGTCTATGCTTCTTGTGTTCTCCTTGAGCACCGTTGCAAACTCGAACAGGAGTTTGCTGCCACAGATGTGTCCGTAACGGTCGTTTATCTCTTTGAAGTAGTCTATGTCCATGAATATCATAGACAGGCTACAGCCGTATCGTTTGCAACGTTCTATCTCGTAGTCTATGTATTTATGCATGTAGCGTGAGTTATACAGCTGGGTGAGGTCGTCTGTTATGGTGAGCTCTTCCACCCTTTTAAAGAGCATGGCGTTTTCTATGGCGATGGCGGTGTAGTCTGCAATGGTGGTAAGAAGCACTATTTCGTCGTCACTGAAGCTACCCTTGTCGGTATTTACCAGCTCTATCACCCCAAGGCATCTACCCCTTGTCTTAAGGGGGATACAGGCGATGTATCGTTTGCTTATCTTCTTGCCAGCGGTGCTTTCGTTATCTATCTCCTCAACTATTATGGGTTTGCCCTCACGGGCAACCCTTCCTGCAAGACCTTCGTCTATCTTGAGCTTCTGTTCCCTGTACTTTTCGAGTTTCTTGCCGACGGCTATCTCGAACCTCAGCTCTTTTTTCTTCTCATCGAGCAAAAGAAGAGACCAGTTGTCAGGCTTAAGCAGCCTTTCCATCTCACGCATCACCCTCTGGAGGACCTCCCTGAGGTTGAGCGAGGATGTTATGGTTTTACCTATCTCGCTGAAGGTCTCAAGCTGATGCATTATGCTGGATTTTCTCTCCTGCGTATCCATTTACTGAAAATCATAGCCTATCAAGTGGAAAAAAGCAAGCAGTGGCAGGTCCAAGCAGGTTGAGGGGCTTTAAAAAAGACTCTGTTTGTGGTATTTATATCTTTTCTGAGAGGGAGGTATATATGGTATTCTCAAAACTCAAATCCAAACTTGCCCGCACACACAACACAATACTTAAAGGGCTACAGAGTGCCCTTGGTATAAAATCGAGAGAGGTATCCAGAGAGGCAATAGAAGAGGCTCTCATAACAGCAGACATAGGGGTGGAGACCTCTATGGAGATTGTGGACCTTCTCAACGAGAGTTTCCGCTGGGACATGGATAGCCTCCGTGAGAAGATAAAGAGTGCCCTCTACGATATACTCAAAGAGGTGGAATCCCCGCTTGAGATTCCTCATGATATAAAGCCCTTTGTTATAATGGTGGTGGGGGTGAATGGCACGGGCAAGACCACGACCATAGGAAAACTTGCTGCAAAGCTCAAAGACGAGGGCAAAAGGGTACTTCTTGGTGCCTGTGATACCTTCAGGGCTGCTGCAATAGAACAGCTCGAGGTATGGGCTGAAAGGGTGGGTATACCCATAATAAAACACAAAGAGGGGGCTGACCCCGGAGCAGTTGCCTTCGATACGGTAAAGGCAGGCGTTTCAAGAGGTGTGGATGTGGTAATCCTCGATACCGCAGGAAGGCTTCATACCAAGGTGAACCTTATGGAAGAGCTCAAGAAGATAAACAGGGTCGTGGGCCGTGAGCTCGAGGGTGCGCCCCATGAGAGGCTTCTCGTCGTTGATGGCTCCACGGGACAGAATGCCCTCAATCAGGCAAGACTGTTCAACGAGGGAATAGGGGTTACAGGCATTGTCGTCACCAAGCTCGATGGCACGGCAAAGGGAGGCATAGTTGTGCCCATGGCAAGGGAGCTCAAGATACCCATAAGGTTCATAGGTGTGGGTGAGAGTAAGGAAGACTTAAGGCAATTCAATGCACAGGAATTCGTGGACGCACTGATATAAACCCAAAAAGGAGACATACCCATGGACAAAGACCTTGAAAGGTTCTACGAACTCTACAAAAGAAGAAAGAGTGTAAGAAGGTTTCTCAAAAAAGAGGTTGAAGAGGATAAACTCAACAGGCTTCTCGATATACTGCGCAGGGCTCAGAGTGCGGCAAATTGTCAGCCCTGGCACTTCGTGGTGGTAAAGGGCGAGGACAAAGAAAGGCTCAACCCTGTATTTACCACCAGCGGATTTCAGGATGCACCCCTGTGTATAGTGGCATGTGCAGAACCCTCGAAGGCATGGGTCAGAAAGGCAGACGGTAGGAACT
>DRQE01000042.1 GCA_011371515.1 Deltaproteobacteria bacterium | reverse complement strand
TTGCGGGCAGAAGTCCCAGCAGAGCATAGCCTGCATGGCCTATACTTGAGTAGGCAAGCATCCTCTTTATGTTGGTCTGCACTATGGCAACTATATTGCCGTAGAACATGGTTGCCACCGCCACCACCGCCACAACAAACTGCCAGTGCTCGTATACGGGCACAAGGCCCTCTGTAAATACTCTTAAGAATACGGCAAAGGCTGCAGCCTTTGGTCCCACGGACATGAAGGCAGTAACAGGTGTTGGTGCACCTTCGTATACATCAGGTGTCCATGCATGGAATGGCACTGCTGCCACCTTGAAGCCAAATCCGCATATAAGCCCCACTATGGCAAGTCCAAGCACGGGGGTGAGCCCGTCTGCCTCACCAAATGCCTTTGCTATGGCAGTAAGCTCTGTTGAGCCTGTTATACCGTATACAATCGATATGCCGTAAAGAAGTATGCCCGAGGAGAACCCGCCAAGGATGACATACTTCATTGCACCCTCTACAGACCTTTTGTCCTTCTCAAGAAACCCTGTGAGCACATACACAGGCAGACTCATCAACTCAAGCCCTATGTATATGGTAAGAAGGTCTCTTCCAGAAGCCATCACCATCATTCCGCACAGGGAGAAGAGCATGAGCGTGTAGTACTCACCACCCCTTATGCCCTCTTCCCTTGTGTAGTAGAATGAGAGCACTATGGAGAGTATGGTGGCAAGGTAGAATATTAGCTTGAACATGGTGGAGTAGCCATCGAGTATGAACATGCCTGCAAAGGCAACCCCACCCATGTAATCTGTCGTCATAAGATAGATGGATATACATGCTGCTGTAGCTGCCGTGAGTAATGCAAAAACACCTATTATTGCCCTGTCGTTCTTGCGGCAGAGAAACTCCACCATAAGAAGCACACAGGCTGCCACGGCAACCACTATCTCTGGCAGTATCATCAGTATGTCTTTAATACCCGGAACCATATCAGTCCAAAACCCTCCGTGTATTTCCTATCAATGGGCAACCTCCACAGCTGCCTCGGCAAGTAGTTCTTCTCCCTTAACCTGTGAGATGAGGTGTGCCACAGAGTCGTCCATTATGTTGAGAAACTCCAAGGGATGGAATCCCACCCACAGGACGAAAACCAGAAACGCAACTATGGCAACCACCTCTCTTAAGTTCACATCCTCTATGTGGTGTCCATCCTCTGGACGATGTTTGCCAAAGGTCACCCGCTGGAACATCCAGAGCATGTAGGCAGCTCCAACGATAATACCTATAATAAGGAACAAAAGATATACCCATGACGCCTCGTATGCACCAAGCAGTATGAGGAACTCTCCTATGAACCCGTTCGTGCCAGGGAAACCGAGCGAGGCAAGAGAGAATATAAAGAGAAACCCTGCATACCACGGCACAAGTTTTGCCGCCCAGCCGTAATAGCCAAGTAGCCTCGTGTGTGTCCTCTCGTATATTATTCCCACGCAGAGAAAGAGGGCACTGGTCGTAATACCATGGTTGAACATCTGCAAGATACCGCCCTCTATACCATTTTTGTTGAAGAGAAATAGCCCCAGTGTTACAAACCCCATGTGGCTGACACTTGAGTAGGCTATGAGTTTTTTCATGTCCTCCTGTGCCAGTGCAAGGAAACCGCCGTATATTATGGCTATAATGGAGAGTATTATCACAGGCTTTGCAAAAAACAGCGAGGCATCTGGCAACATGGGGAAGGAGAACCTCAAGAATCCGTAGGTTCCCATCTTAAGGAGCACTCCTGCAAGTATTATGCTTCCTGCAGTTGGTGCTTCCACATGGGCATCGGGCAACCATGTGTGGAAGGGGAACATGGGCACCTTTATGGCAAAGGCAACGAAGAAGAGTATGAAGAGGAAGACCTGCAAGCCAAACCCATACTTCTGCTCCATAAGATAGGGTATGTCGAAACTACCCCCTGCCTTGAAGTAGAGCACTATTATACCCACGAGCATAAGGATGCTACCGGCAAGGGTGTAGAGGAAGAACTTCACTGCCGAGTATATCCTGTTGGCACCACCCCACACACCTATTATAAGGTACATGGGTATGAGCATTGCCTCCCAGAAGACATAGAAGAGGAAGAAATCGAGCGCACAGAAGACCCCAAGCATTGCCGTCTGCATCACAAGGAGGGCTATCATGAACTCCTTGACCCTCTTCTCTATGGCTGTCCAAGAAGCAAGCACACATATCCAACCCACAAGCCCCGTGAGGAATACAAAGAGCACACTTATTCCATCAACGCCAAGGTAGTAGTCTATGTTGAACCGCTCTATCCAGCTGTAACGCTCCACAAACTGCATCTTATGGGTGGTGGAATCGAACTTGAGAACCAGACAGGCGGTGAGCATAAAGTCTGCAACCATGAAGGCAAGGGTCCACCACCTTATAAGCCGCTCGTTCTTCATAAAAAGCAGTGCTGCCGCACCGACGAGCGGTAGAAAGATTATTATGCTCAAAAGGTGATTGTTGTAGAATTCTGTCCAGCTCATCCTCTATCCCTTCATCGTATCTATTTCGTCCGTGTTATGCACACTTCGGCTTTTTACGAGCGCAATCAGTATACCCAGAGCCACTGCAACCTCACAGGCTGCCACCGTTATGGTGAATATCGCAAAGATCTGCCCTCTCAAGTCCTCCATGTACTGCGAGAAGGCAACAAGGTTTATGTTCACAGAGTTGAGCATAAGCTCTATACTCATAAGGACCACTATTATGTTCCTTCTGAACAACACCCCCGCAACCCCTATAAGGAAGAGCACAGAGCCAACCCCTATGTACCAGCTCAATGGCACCATCAGCCTTTGCTCCTTTTAACCATTACTATTGCACCCACCATTGCCACAAGTAGCAATATGGACACCACCTCGAAGGGCAATAGATACTCTGTAAAGAGCACCTTCCCGAAGGTCTTCACCTCAACAGCCTCTGTTGAGCTCACCCTCATCAGTGCATCTATTCCACCACCGTAGATGACCGCAAGAAACTCTATGGCAATGCCTGCCAGCACCGCATATGGCACCCAGCTCCTTGCGGAAAAGAGCCGCTCGAAGCGTATCTGCTTCATGTCAAGTAGCATTATGGCAAAAAGGAACAACACCATTACCGCACCCACGTATATGAAGACCTGCACCACCGCAAGAAAGGGTGAACGAAGAAGCATAAAAAGGCCTGCCACCTGAAACAGACACACAACCAGCGAGACAGCACAATAGACAGGATTGCGCATGGTAACCACCGCAAGGGCTGAACCTATGGCTGCTACAGAAAAGAGTATGAATAGAAGCTGTTCAAACATTCCTCTATACCTTCTTCCACCAGTTCTTATCTTTTGGTTTCCATATGTCGGGCTTTACCCGTATGCCCTCTTTGGTTCTCTCGAACTTTGCACTCACAACCACTCCACCCTCAAACCCTTCGGGCACTTCCTGTGGCTTAAGTAGCCGTTCCTTCTCCCTTACCGCATCGTCACGGCTGAAGCAGGCAAGCTCGTACTCTCTGCCGAGCCTTACCGCCGTGGTCGGGCAGGCGTCCTCACAATAGCCACAGAAAAGACACCTTACGAGGTCCACCTTCCATACCTTTGGAACCCTGTCTGCAATGCCTCTGCCCGTGTCGTCCTCTTCTGGAACCACGGTTATACACTTCGTTGGACAGGCTTTCACGCACAGCTCACAGGCAACGCAGAGTTCCTTGCCATCTTCGGTCTTGTTGAGCGTATGGGCACCACGAAACCTCTGGTAGGGTATCCACTTCTCCTCGTCGGGATACCTTATGGTTACAGACCTCGAAACATTGTACTTTACCGTTACAGAAAGCCCCTTGAGTATGTCCACAAAGAGGACCTTCTTCAGTATATCCAGCACGCCTTCTTTCTTCTTCTCTTTCATATAATCATCCACCCCGTAACGAGTATATTCAAAAGTGAAAGGGGTATGAGTATCTTCCAGCCTATGCTCATAAGCTGGTCATAGCGATACCTCGGCAGTGTAAACCTTATCCACATAAAGAGGTATATGAAAAAGCCCACCTTGAGAAGGAACCACACTATAGGTGGCAAAAAGCCCAGCCCCGTGGGGTCATCCCATCCGCCGAAAAAGAGCACCACGGCAAGTACACTCATAGATACCATTGCAATGTATTCTGCAAGCATGAAGTAGGCAAACCTTATACCGCTGTATTCCACATGGAAGCCCGCTGCAAGGGTTCCCTCGTCCTCAGGGAGGTCGAAGGGTATACGGTTTATCTCTGCAAGTCCTGCAATGAAGAATATGATAAACCACAGGGGACCAACGGGCAGATAGAATACATTCCAGTTTGTAAGCCCGCCTGTCTGTGTCTTTACTATGTCTATGAGGTTAAGGGAGCTTGCAAGCATCACCACCCCTATGCAGGCAAATGTAAGGGCTACCTCGTAGCTTATCATCTGTGCCGAGGACCTGAGTCCACCAAGAAGCGCATACTTACTGTTAGATGCCCATCCACCGAGTATTATTCCGTACACAGCCACACCAGAGATTGCCAGTATGTAGAGAAGCCCCACATTCATGTCTGCCACATAGAGGGTTACCTCTTTATTTATAAAAGGTATGGTCCAGCTCTCTCCAAAGGGTATTGCAACGAATACCATGAATACAGGCACCATGGATATTATGGGAGCAACCCTGAAGAGGAATCGGTCTGCCTGCTCGGGGATTACATCCTCCTTGAAGAGCATCTTTACCATATCGGCAAAGGGCTGCAGTATCCCATGGGGACCAACCCTGAAGGGACCAAGCCTTACCTGTATGTGGCCCGCAATCTTACGCTCTATCCATGTAAGTGGCAGCGGAAGGCTGAAAAGTATAAAGCCCAGCACCACCACTTTTATGAATATTATTGCTACCTCTATGACAGCTTCCGTCATGGCCTACCTTTTTCTACCCCACATGTAGTTGAGCATCTCTATGTAGCGTATGTTCATGCCCCTTACTATGTTGTGTATGGCAAACACTATGTTCTTAAGGAGCTTGTAAACAATCCATGGGTGTTTGTCCACAAGGGTCTCAAAGTCCTTTCTCTCGAGCACATAGACCTCTATGTCAGATAGCGCCACTATGGTTGCAGAGCGGGGTCTACCGTCGAGAAAACTCATCTCTCCGAATATCTCACCCTCTTTCATAAGTGTTAGGGTGAAGAGTTCCCCATCTGGAGCCATCTTGCATGCCTTGACCTCTCCCTTACGAAGTATATAGAGGCTCTCTCCATCAGAGGTCTCGGTAAATATGGTCTCTCCCTGTTTGAACTCCTTTTTCGTAAGAATCTTACTTATGACCTCAAGCTCTGACTCCGTGAGGTCTGCAAAAAATGGTATGTTTCGTAGTGTATTCGGGTCTACCATATCTATTCCCCCTGTTTTTTAGAAGCCCTTATCTTTACTGTTGAAATAACCCTGTCTTTTCTTAAAAATCTGTTGGCATCCCTTCCGTCGAAGTTCTCTGGTATGAATGCAACACCATCGGGCGTGCCCTCTCTTATCCTCACGGGCAATCTATCCATGTAGTCATCGCCCTCGACCTCTACCACATCACCTTCTGCCACACCCAGCCTTTCGGCAGCGGCTCTGCCTATCTCCACGACACACTCTCCGAGAAGCTCCTTCAATATGCCCGAGTGCTGTGAAAGTCTTGCCCCGTGGAAGAGATGATTGCCCGTAAGAAGCCAGAACTCCTCAGCCCCTCTTTCAGGCGCACCATAGTTGAATGCAGGCTTGAGTTCTGCCACCCCCTCTGCAGAAGCACCCTTGAATGACTCCATACCCCTTATATCACCATAGCCTGCAACCTGCTGCTGGATTTCTCTGAACACATCCCCTGATTTCTGAACGGGAAAGCTCTTATCGATAAGGTTTCCAAGCCTTGTAATCGTATCAAGTGCTGTCCACACATCCCCCTCTGGCTTTCGCACAGGCTCCACTCTCTGCACCCTGCCCTCCTGATTGGTCATGGTGCCCGCCCTCTCTCCATACATGGCAAGGGGCAGCACGAGGTGTGCCATGCGGGCAGACTCTGTCATAAAGGAGTCCTGCACCACAAGAAAGCCTACCTTTGATAGTGCACTCTCTATAAGGGCTCTGTCGGGGTAAAGCCCTGCAATGTCTTCTCCTATAAGGTAAAGACAGCCAAGTCCACCAGACTCTGCAAGCTCCACAATGCCGTGCACATCAAGCCCCTTCTTTTCAGCCTCTCTGTAGCCCGGCTTAAGGTATGGATGCACACCCATATCCCACGCACCACGCTGGTTCGCCCTGTCAAGAAAAGGCAGAACCCTTACGTCCCTCACAGTGGCTTTCAGCACCTCTATCAACAAAGCCAGCTCCTCAGAGCCATCGTCGTGTTTTAAAAGGTCTGGGCCTGCAAGTATTCCCACAGAGCCAGCCGAAAGAAGCCTTGCGGCAATCCAGCGAATGTCATCCACACTAACCCCGCATACTCCAGAAAGCTCGTCTATGGAAAGCCCCTTTATGACATCCATGCCTTCTATAGCCACATCCTTCTTTTCAACCAGTGCCTTAAGGAGCGCTGCAACGAATGCCCCTGTGGTGGCAGGCACCGTTCTTACCGAAAGCTGTGCGGAGCTATCGAGCTTCATCCCCCTTGGTGAGGCTATAACAAGGGTATTCCTTCTTGCACCCGTAATATACCTTATAATGTAGTCTGTTACAGGGTTCTCCTCTGAAAGCTGCCCACCGAGGACGACCACCACATCACTTTCTGCACACCCATAGACAGAGGAGCCACCACCGTTTATACCCGTTGCCTCTATGAATCTGAGGCTACTTTCAGCAGACCAGCGCGAGGTTGCGTCAATATTGCTGGAGCCTGCAACCTCTCGCATGAACTTCTGGAAGAGATAAAGCTCCTCATTGGTAAGTGTTGCAGAAACTATGCCAGCGGTTCTCTCGGCACCTGCCCTCAATATGTTCTCTTTCAGTAGCTCAAGCGCTCTGTCCCAAGAGATGGGCTTGAAGGTGCCATCCCTTTCTTTCAGAAGAGGTGTCTTTACACGCTCCTCCGAGTTCATCACATCGTAGCCGAACCTTCCCCTTGCACAGAGAAGTTTGCGGTTGAACCCATCCTCTGGATGGGCGATGGCACGCACCACTGTATCTCCTCTTCTTTCGAGGGTAAGCCTGCAACCTGTGCCACAGTAGCCACACACACTCTTTGCACTCACCAGATCCCATGGCCTTGCCTTGTACCTGTAAGGCAGCCTCATAAACGAGCCCACAGGACATACCTCTATGCACATGCCACAGTGGTCGCAATCGAGCCTTGTCCTTAAGAAACTCGTCTCTTCCTGATGCACGCCTCTACCAACGGCACCAAGCACCCCACGGCCTACAACCTCTTTACATACCCTTACACACCTCATGCACTGCACACATCTGTTGGCGTTCTTCACTATAACAGGGCTTAAGATGTAGTCCTTGTCGTGGTGGCGAACCTTATCTTCTGCGAATCTGCCCTTGCGGGGACCATGCTTGTAGACGAGGTCCTGAAGCTCACACTCTCCACCCTTGTCACAGACAGGACAATCCAGCGGATGGTTTGAGAGCAGGAACTCGAGCATAGCACTGCGGGTTCTCTTAACCGTTTCGGTCTCGGTGAATACACTCATATCAGGCATTACAGGGGTTATGCAGGAAGGCTGGAGTTTGCGCTGTCCCTCTATCTCCACGAGACACATCCTGCACGAGCCAAGCCCTGAAAGATTTGCCTGATAGCAGAATGTGGGTATGTCAAAGCCTGCCTCTTTTGCGGCATCCAGTATGAGGGTGCCTTCCTTTACGGTAACCTCTTTGCCATTTATCTTTAATGTTACAAGCCCCATACTCATCTTCAGACCATACACCTCTTGTGTTCTATGTGGTACTGAAACTCCTCCTTAAACTTCTTGAGCACTCCTCTGAGAGCCATCACCGCACCATCTCCCAGCGGACAGAAGGTTCTTCCAAATATGTTGCCACAGAGACTTTCCAGAAGCTCCACATCCCCCTGCCTACCCTTGCCATACTCTATCCTCTGCACTATCTTTTTTAGCCATGTGGTGCCTTCTCTACAGGGTGTGCACTTTCCACAGGATTCGTGGCTGAAGAACCTCATTATTATGTAGGCAGCCTTTACCATACAGGTGGTCTCATCCATGACTATCACACCACCCGAGCCCAGCATGCTGCCTATCTTGGCAAGGGAATCGAAGTCCATGGGGGTATCAAGCTCCTCTTCCGTAAGAAGCGGGGCACTCACTCCACCGGGTATTACGGCCTTAAGTTTTCTATTATCCCTTATACCCCCTGCGTGTTCGTAGATGATTTCTCTCAATGGTGTGCCCATGGGCAGCTCATAAAGCCCGGGCTTTTTTACATGCCCGCTTACACCGAATATCTTTGGACCCGGGCTCTTCTCTGGCCCTATGGAGGCAAACCACTCTGCCCCTTTGTTTACTATTGCGGGAAGACAGGAAAGGGTCTCCACATTGTTTATAACCGTGGGTTTTCCGTAAAGCCCGCTCAATGCAGGAAAGGGGGGCTTTTTACGGGGCTGTCCCCTGTAGCCCTCGATGGATTCAAGAAGGGCTGTCTCTTCACCGCATATGTAAGCCCCAAAGCCTCTGTGCACATAGACATCGAGGGAGAAGCCTGTTCCCAATATGTTCTCACCAAGGAAGCCCTTCTCGTAGGCTTCCATTATTGCCTCCTGAAGCCTTCTTGCAGCAAATACGAACTCTCCCCTTATGTATATGTAAGCCTTCTGCGCACCTATGGCATAGCTTGCTATGGCTATACCCTCGATGAGCAGGTGTGGGTCGTACTCCATGATGCCACGGTCTTTGAATGTGCCCGGTTCACCCTCGTCTGCGTTACAGCAGAGATACTTCTCCGGTGCATCCTTTGGTATGAAGCTCCACTTGAGCCCCGTGGGAAAGCCTGCACCACCTCTACCCCTGAGGCCCGAGTCCTTAACCATCTGTATTATGTCCTCTGGCTCCATACCAAGGACCTTTTTCAGTGCCTCGTAGCCACCGCCTGAAAGGTAGCTGTCTATGGTATGGGCACCCTCTTTACCGAAGTTTTTTAAAAGTACCTTCTCCATCACCTGAGTTTACCCAGTATCTCCTCTACTTTCTTTTCGTTCAGGTTCTCGTAATAGTCGTCGTTTATCTGTATAACCGGGGCTGTGCCACAGCTTCCAAGACACTGCACAGTCGAAAGAGTAAACTTCTTATCACTCGTCGTCTCGCCTGTCTTTATGCCAAGAAGTCTTTCGATGTGTTTGAGTATGTGTTCGCCTCCCATAAGCGAGCACGAGAGGTTCTCGCAGACCTGTATGTGGTATCTGCCCACGGGCCTTTCCACATTGTACATGGTATAGAACTTGCCCACCGCCTCAACCTCAACAGGCTGCATACCAAGGAGTGCGGCAATCTCTTCCATGTCCTCTTTCGTAAGGTGGCCCTTCTGGCTCTGCACAAGCTGCATTGTAGCCATGCAGGCAGACCTTCTGGTACGATACTTGGGAACTATCTTCTCTTCTATCTCTTTTCTTGTCTTCTCGTCCATCTTACTTATCACACTCTCCAAAAACAGGGTCTAAACTTGACACTATGGCAACCACATCTGCAAGGTACTCCCCCCGTGAAAGGGTATCCATTGCCTGTAGATTACAGAAGCTCGGTGCCCTTATCTTCAGCCTGTAGGGACGCTCCGAACCATCGCTCTTTATGTAAAAACCCAGCTCTCCCTTGGGTGCCTCTATGGCGCTGTAGACCTCTCCTTCAGGCACCTTGAACCCGTGGGATACATACTTGAAGTGGTGAATGAGAGCCTCCATGTTCTGGTATACCTCGTGCTTCGGTGGTGGCACTATCTCTGGAAGGTCCACGTTGAATGGCCCATCGGGCATTGCCTTAACACACTGCTCTATTATGCGAACACTCTGGCGCATCTCCTCAATACGCACCATGTAGCGGTCGAAACAGTCGCCATCTGTTCCCACGGGCACTTCAAAGTCAAGCCTGTCGTAAACGAGATAGGGTTCGTCCTTTCTTATGTCCCATCTCACACCACTTGCCCTTAAGTTCGGCCCACTCAAGCCTATCTCTATTGCCTCTTCTCCAGAGATGGCTCCCACTCCACGGTTTCTCTTTATCCAGATTCTGTTACCCGTGAGGAGCTTTTCATACTCGTCTATCTTTTTTGGAAGAATACTACATAGCTCGAGACACTTCTTTTTGAACTCCTCTGTAGCGTCATACCTTACCCCGCCTATCCTCAAATAGCTGTAGGTCATCCTTGCGCCACAGAGCATCTCGAAAAGGTCCAGAACCATCTCCCTGTCTCTTATGGCATAAAGGAGCATACTCATTGCTCCAAGGTCCACACCCCATGCACCAACGCACACAAGGTGGCCCGAAAGCCTTGAGAGCTCTGCTGCTATAACCCTTATGTACTGCGCCCTTTCCGGCACCTCTATATCGAGCAGTTTCTCCACCGCCATCACATAGGCAAGGTTGTTACTCATGCCACACATGTAGTCGAGCCTGTCCGTGTAGGGCACGAACTGATGATACAGAAGGTTCTCTGCTATCTTCTCTGTACCGCGATGGAGATAACCTATGTCGGGCTCTGCCCTCACCACGGTCTCACCCTGTATGTCCACCACAAGGTGCAGCACCCCGTGGGCAGAGGGATGCTGGGGTCCAAAGCTCAGAGTGAGCTCCTTGGTGGTTACCGGCATATTCTCTGTGTTATTCCTTTTCTTCTCCATAGGGGTTGTACTCGTCCTTATAGCCTCTCAATGGGTAATCCTTCCTCAATGGGAAGCCCTCCCAGTCGTCGGGCAGATATATACGCTTTAGATTGGGGTGCCCTGTGAAGACGATACCAAACATATCGTATACCTCTCTTTCGTGCCAGTTTGCAGACTTCCACACCCCTGTAACAGAGGGCACCGTCTCGCCGTCTTCCACCCTTATCTTAAGGCGCAACCTTGCCCGCTTTGTAATAGAAAGCACATGGTATATGACCTCGAACCTCGGGCTTTCCTCTGGATAATCCACCCCGAGGATGTCTGAGAGAAACTTCATGTTGAACGCAGGGTCTTCCTTTACGAACCTGCACACATCCACAATTGCATCTTTCCTAACGGTGCAGGTAAGCTCATCGCGGAATATAACTGTATCGAGCACCGCTGTGCCGAAGCGCTCCCGAAGCCTCTGTATGAAAAGCTCGTTACTATTCTTTACCATAGCTTACTGGCTTAAGCCCCCTTTGAGCGAATATCTCGGGATGTTCTCTCTTTATCTTTTCCTGTAGCTGTAGAAAGCCGAATATAAGTGCCTCTGGCCTTGGAGGACATCCCGGAACGAACACATCCACAGGTATGACCCTTTCTGTGCCCTGCACCACGGCATAGGTGTTGTATGGTCCTCCTGCCGAAGCACACCCACCCTGTGCTATAACCCATCTGGGCTCTGCCATCTGGTCATAGAGCCTTTTCACCGCAGGGGCAATCTTCTTCGTCATGGTGCCTGCCACCACCATTACATCGGACTGTCTTGGAGAGGGTCTGAAGATTATTCCGAAACGGTCGAGATCGTAGCGTGAACAGGCAGTGCATATCATCTCTATGGCGCAGCATGCGAGCCCGAATGTCATGGGCCATAGAGAGGAGGTTCTGCCCCAGTCCATGACCTTCTTCGAGACGGGGTTTGTCCTCAAAAAGTGGAGTATGTTATCGAGGGTAGTAAACTGTGCAACTCCACCGTATGGGTTTTCCTTTATAAGCATAGTCCGTCACCTCACTTTATCCAGTCAAGAGCACCCTTTGCCCACGCATAGGCAAGCCCCACAACGAGCACCGCTATAAATATGAACATCTCTATGAATACAAGGGTGGAGATAGCCGGCTCTTTAAGTATTACTGCCCAAGGGAAAAGATAGAGGATTTCAACATCGAATACTATGAATAGGATTGCGATTATAAAGAAGTGAATCCTGAAGTGGCCTGTGTCTGCCTCGCCAATGGGCTCCATACCGCACTCCCATGGCGAGAGTTTCTCAGAATAGGGGTTGCGAGGTCTGAAAAGAGAACCAACAAAGAGAACCATACAACCCATGACTGCCGCAAAACCGGCCATGAAAAGAATGGACAGATAATCAGCCACCTTGTGCCCTCACACCTCCTGTAAGGAAAAAAGAGCTGAACTCCATAGAGTAGGAATGAAGATAAACCAACTTGGAACTTTTGTCAAGGAGAAATTTGTATACTGTATACAATCACTTCTTAAGAAGCCTCCTGTACATGGCAGGACGCCTGTCCCTGAAGAGGTGATTCTTCGGCGTAATCCACTTGTCTCTTGCTGCCTTTATGTCTATCTCTGCAATACCTATCTGGGGGCGGATACTGCCTGCCCTTTTGAGCACGGTGCCATCAGGTGAGACTATCTGGCTTAAGCCTATAAACTTAAGTGTCTTACCCTTTATCCTTTCCTCTGTGCCAACCCTGTTTGCCGTTATTGAGAAGACACGGTTTTCAATACTCCTTGTTATCATTGCCGATGGGCAGTAGGGTAGCACGAGGTTTGCAGGCTGGCATATCAGGTCAGCCCCTTCAAGGGCGAGCACCCTTGCCACCTCTGGGAAGACCCAGTCGAAGCATATCATCATGCCAACCTTCAGGGAGCCCGCAGGATATACCCTCAAAGGGGTATTGCCCGCATCAAAGAGCTTTTTTTCATCCCAGAAAAGGTGTGCCTTACGGTAAACCCCGCCAACACCACGGGGACCCACGAGCACAGAGGAGTTGTAAAGCCTTCGGCCGTCTTTTTCTGCCATGCCGAAGACTATGTGCATCTTCCTTCTTCTTGCCACAGAACAGAGTGCCCTTACTGCAATACTATCTCGCAGGGGCTCGGCAAGCCTTGAAAGCTCCCTTTTCGAACGAAACTGATAGCCCGTTGAAAAAAGCTCTGGCAGAACGACGAGCCTGACACCCTCCATTGCAGGAGACTCGAGCTTTTTTACCACCTTCTCAACGTTTTCTTCTATGGTACCGAATGTGGGTGCTGTCTGAAAGAATGCAACCTTTACCATCTCCTCTTCTGCCTCCTTAAGTTGAAATTATAAAGGGGCTGGTCTTAAGCCAGCCCCAATAAGATGCGTGCAGCCCCAGAGCTACTTGCTTTTGCAGCCCTTCTTGGTGGTACTCTTCTTTGCCGTGCTCTTCTTTGCCGTGGATGTCTTCTTGCAGCTTGTCTTCTTTGCAGGCATCTTTCTACCTCCCCTGTTTTAAGGGTTGAATACCGCAAGCCCTGAAACCTTTTTAAAATTTATCATAAAAGAAGCGGCTGTCAACACCTCAATAGAGGCTGTCTATAAGAGAGCTGTAGCGTCTTGCAATGGCTTCCCGCTTGAGTTTCATGGTGGGGGTGAGTTCTCCCCGCTCGCAGCTTAAGTCATCGGCTATAAGGGCAAAACGATGTATCTGCTCAAACCGTGAAAGCCCACTGAGTCGTTCTCTTATCCTCTTTTCAAAAAAACTGTAAAGTCGTTTGTTGCCAAGGCAGTCTGGCACACCCTTCTCTATACCCAGCTCTTTGCACAGGCTCTCAAGCCTTTCTGTATCGGGTATAACGAGGGCTACGAGATGGGGCTTCTGGTCTCCGTAGAGAATGGCGTCTTTTATGTAGGGGTCTTCTCTCAAAAGGTTTTCTATCTTCTGGGGAGTAATGTTCTTGCCTGCAGAGGTTATTATGATGTCTTTTTTTCTGCCTGTTATGACGAGAAATCCCTGTTCATCTATGTGTCCCGTATCTCCTGTATGCAGCCAACCCTCCCTTATGGTCTGAGCCGTAAGCTCAGGCAGGTTGAAGTAGCCCTTCATGACAGAAGCTCCTCTTACGAGCACCTCTCCATCCTCTGCAATCCTTACCTCCACACCCTTAAGGGGTCTACCCACAGTGCCTATACGCCATGCCTTAAGGGT
>DRQE01000041.1 GCA_011371515.1 Deltaproteobacteria bacterium | reverse complement strand
TGGTGTCGTGCCTTCTGCCACAATCTCACCAGTCCTTGTGTTTACCACCCTGACCTTGGCTCCCGGTGGCGTTGAATCTATTGGTAGTGATTGTTTTCCTCCCTCCATGATACTGGCACAACCGAAGGCAATAAGGCCGAGAATCAAAAGTAGACTATACATTGAGATGTTCCGTTTCATTTTTTACCTCCTTTCCTGTATTTGTTTTTAAAGAGAAGCAATACGAGTATTAATGGACTCGTTAAAAGTAAAAAAGAATGCACTATGCGAGTAATGTTCATATGGTGCCTCCATTCTGCAGGTAGTATTTGTTGCCAGAAGTATACCTTTTGGGTGGATTTTATACCTATAAGATATACTTTGTCAAGAAAATTCTATCTAACTGTTTGTTTATATCGAAAGATTATTCTGCTACCAATAGAGGTTAGAAAGGGAATCGCCAATGAACGATGGGGACACAAAGCTTCTTTTGGGTGCACGGATAAAGGAACTGAGAAAGAAGAATGCCATCTCTCAGGAGGAACTTGCGGAAGCCTGTGGCATAAGCTCCAAATACCTGAGTAGAATAGAATTGGGTATGCATTTTCCATCAATAGAGATACTCCTCAGGCTTTCTGAGAAGCTCGGGGTAGAAATTAAAGACCTATTCGATTTCTTGCCAGAGCCATCCACAAGGGAAGACCTCAAGAAAACCCTTGATGAACTTGTAAAGGGTATAGACGAGAAGCTTTTGAGACTCGTGGTGAAGGTGGTAAGGGCGATGGTAAGATAGTGCCGAGTCTGTAGATTTTGTTGTATTTGCACTTTGACTCAAAAACCAATCAATATGCGCAGGATAGATAAGATAATAATCCACTGCAGTGCCTCTGATTTCGGCAGCGCAGCCCTTATAGACCGCTGGCACAGGGAACGGTGCTGGCGGATGATAGGTTATTACTATGTGATACTGAACGGTTACAGAAAGAAGGGCAGATACAATAAAGACGACGATGGACTCATAGAGCCCGGCAGACCCATAGAAGAGATTGGTGCACACTGCAGGGGACAGAACAGGACAAGCATAGGAATATGCCTTTAGGCGACTATCTCTTTTCCGAAAAACAGCTCTTCCACTCCCTGCCAGCTCTCGTAAGAGAGCTTATGGAAAGGTTAGAACTTGGGCTTGAAGATGTGTATGAACATAGAGAGCTCACGGCATCCTGTAGCTGTGTAGACTCAAGAAAGTCATCTATTGTTTTGTCTTCTGTGTACTCTTCTATGAGGTTTATGCACTCAAGGATGTGCTTTATGTATGTGGTGGGGTCTTTCTTCATAGGATAGGTATCTGCTCGTTGAGTATTCTGTCTTTGAGTAGAGGGTGTATGGAGTTGTAGGTTATCACATCCACCTTTCTGCCCAGCGCGTGCTCTGCCTCCATCTTGAGTTCCACAAGGTCAAGAAGGCTCTTTCTGCCACTGAATTCAACGATAAGGTCTATATCGCTCTTCTCTTTAGCTTCTCCCCTTGCGATGGAGCCAAAGAGTGCCGCCTTCTTAACACCGTTTCGTTTGAGCACCTCTATGAGGCGGCTCTTTATCTCCACGATATTCTTCACCTTGGGTTCTCTTCCTTTGCCTTTCATACTTCTAAGTTTAATAGATAATGGTGGTTATTACAAGGGCAAAGGTATTTGAAATGTACTGTTCACTTACTGATATTAGCACGCTTTTAAAAGGGTGTGTGACGGAAAGGCTGCGGGACCTGACAAGAAAGCAGGTTTATGTTTCTGGAGGGATACCTTGTTTATGCTATGTCTATGTCATAAAGCGTGATAGAGCTATGGCATGGTGTCATCGACTATGGACTTATATGTATTCAATGCAGACATATATCTGGCACTTTCGAGGTCTTCTGTTTTGCTGGTTAGAAAGTAGACCCCCCATAGACCCACAAGCAGAGCAGGGTATCCAATCCATATCAGATACTTTGCAGAGACTGCGGATAGTTTCAAGTATTCAGCAAGAGGTTCAGGAGCATAGATTACGCTTATGGCAAATACAACAACGCTTGGCAGGAGAAGGAAAGCCTCTGTTATGTAGTGGGTGCTGAATACGGAACGGATGGAAAAGCTCTCAAGCCGCAGGCGGGCAAAACTCCTCTCCCAGTCCAGAAGCCCACGGGTCTTTAGCACCATGTCTACGAGATCTTCGATCCTCATTATCCATCTTGAAAGTGTGGCTATGTGTAATGAGTGGCTATACAGGCGGTGTGCATAGTAGGATAGGATTACCATCGGTATGAATGCAAATCCCAGTGGAAAATACTTAAAGCAGGCAGCGGTGGCTGCAAATAGCCCTGAACTCAGCCATAGCGAGACTTTTTCATGGCGGACCTCTGCCGCCCTTATCTCAGCCCTTATGGCCTCGTAATCACGAAGGAGAATTTCAATAATCCGGTCTATACGCCTGTTGTTCAACCCCGAAGAGGATTCTTTTTTGTTTGTTTCCTCTGGTGGGGAGTGCATGACTGCCTCCTTTCATTTAATTTAAGGGTCTTCCGTAACCTTACCATAGTTGTTACGGCCAAAGAGTTGTTGCCGTGGCGCTTGAGAGCGCCACAAACATGGGGCTGACTAATCCTCTAAAAGCTCGACTTCACCTTCCCAGAAGTAAGTTGTATCTCCATTGGGCTTC